>DATNKA010000916.1:0-9857 GCA_035603655.1 Candidatus Acidiferrales bacterium
AAGGTTCGTGGCTAGACCGCGACGATAAGCGTGCCAGCCCTTCCACTCGATCCCATTTGCCTTGAAAACGGGTTTGATCACCCGGTCGGCTAGATTGCCAGCCACGAGCGCAGCCTGGTCGCTGCGCGAGGTCACAGCGAACCTGCCGGACAGATCGCGGCCCGCGAGATGGAGATTGTCAGGATCAAGGGAGCATTGCAGAGAGCGGAGGAATTGCACGATGACGTCGCCGCTGCTATCGAACGGGCTCTCTGAAGTCGGGGTAACTGTCGACTTCTGAGGCCAGAGGACCGAGCGGTAGAAGACTGTCACGATGGTTTGTTAGAGGTTAGAGGCTACTCAGTCTCGCATTGTTTGTACCAATTGACCGGACACCCGCGAAAACAGGGCAAGTCCAGTCCGGTCTTTAAGTACAGCTCGACACTTATATTGCGATAATTTGCTCAATGTCGCCTGCATCTCAGGAAATGTTTCAAGGTGCAGATAAGATTCCATCAACTCTTGGCGCGTCTCGGGATGGCACTCAAGGCTGAGACAACGGCACGCAAATGTCAGGGCCGATTCCGTCACACTCCAAAAGTCTTCGTACCGTCCAACGAGGCTGCGCAGCCAGGTGTACTCCAGTTGTTTGGTGCGCCATAGCTTGCTCAGTTCAGCGCCCTGGCCGGGGAACTTGCGGTCGCAAAGTGCGATCACCGAATGCACATCGAACAACGTACCGTAGCGTCGAACACTAGAGCTTGTGTGCAGAGTTTCACCGTGGCCCGCTCCTCATCGATTCAAACAGATGCGATTGCCGATCGATCCGTGCTGCGAATCAGGTAGCGAGGGCCGACTTCTCACGAAGGGTCTGCGGCCTCGGGGCTCTCCTCCTCCACAAATAGTCGATTGCATAATCGACAGAGATTTTTCCCGGGCCAAAGATGAGAATAAGAACGGAGGCAAACAGGAACGTATACGCGTCGGAGGCATAGAACTTGCCGGGATCCGAGAAGATGGAAAATAACGCCGCGCGGTCGGCTGTGATGTAGGCTACCAGCATATCGATCGTGAGCGGTAGTGCGATGATTCTAGACCCAAGGCCCAGAAACAGTAAGGCTCCGCCCACAAGTTCAAGCGAACTGACGAAGTATGCGTTGAACGCCGGTAGCGGTATCCCCAAACTCGTGAAAAACCCCACGACCTTGGGAATGTGCATTAGCTTACCGAGTCCAGTCTGAAAGAATTGCCAGCCCCAGTAGAGACGAACAGCAAGGAGCAGCGGGGATTGCAAAGAAGAGAATGCCCGTTCAAAAAGCGAATATGCTCGCGCACCAGCATCGATGGCCTTGTTCATGATTGACTTCCTGACGCGGAAATAAAGTCCTGGTCTGTAGAGTAGGGGGCGCAAAACCAGCCCAGGCTCGACCAGTTCTCAAACCAACCTTGCACTGTAGCGAGCAGCTTATTCTCTTGAATATCTCGTCCTTCGAAAGCCTGCATCACTGCAACCGAGAGGCTTCTACCCTCTCGCAGAGCCTTGAGAAACTTGAAAGCTTCGGGCTCAATTCGTTTGAAGTAGATTGAATCGTCGACGCGGTGCACGACCAAGAAAATCGCTTGGGGCTTTTGACGCGCGACTTTGCGCAGGTGGGCTCGCTTTGCGCGCTCCGAAACCGCGTTGCTGGCCATCTCGCTGTCAGAGTCATCCTTCCTGATAGCAACCAGCAAATCATCTACTGCGTAATGAAAGCTAAGGAGTTGAAGGTATGGTTGCAGTCTGAAGCGCGGATCCGGATCCGAAGCCAGAACATCTCCAGGGACCAAGGCCGGTTCGGCCGCACCGTCGAAAGCTTCGATTTCAGCCCATTCTAAGCGAACCATGTCCAGCGCCAAGCCTGCGCGTGGTTGAAGGTGTCCGGGATGGCTTCGTAACCACCACTCCAAGCGAGAGCCAAGGTTTCGAAGAGTAAATGACTCAGAAGGACACTCGATAAGGTAGGCCTTGCACAATGCTTCGAATCGTCGTGGGCCGATGATCGCCCGAAGACCTCGAAAGTCCTCGTCCAAGGAGGCGAGTACGCGAAACCAGTATTGGCGATTGTAGATCTCAAGACGCTCAAATGAGCTCAGGCGATCATTCGGTTTGATGAACTCTGCGGCCACGTCGTGCATGGACCTGCCGTCACGAGTATGCGACTGCATCTGCTCGTCGTTAGTGAGGGGTTGCATGACCGCGTCTAGCATGCGGTGTTGGATTTCGAGCAGGTTCATGATGTGACCGCCATGTCTGCGACGAACTGATTCGCTTTAAGTGCTTCGTTGTGAACCTCTTCAAAGGAGGGAATTTTGTCGTCCCACTCGAGAAGCGTCGCGGTGCGGCCTGTGCGTTCGATGGCGCGAGAATAGAGCTCCCACACCGGATCAATCACCGGATGATCGTGCGTATCCAGAATGTATTTTTCGAACTTCGAGTGTCCTGCGATATGAATCTGCGCCACTCGCTCCGGTGGAACCCCGTTCACGTAATCCAAGGGATTGAAATTGTGGTTTCTCGAAGAGACATAAATGTTGTTTACATCCAAGAGAATTCCGCAATCTGCCAGCTCTACCACTTCGGTGAGAAACTGCCATTCCGTCATCTCCGACACATGGAATTCGGCGTAACTGCTCACGTTCTCAACCGCGATCGGTATCTCAAGGAAGTCCCGTACTTCGCGAATTTTCTGCGCGGTATGGCGAGCAGCCTCGAACGTGTACGGCATCGGCAACAGGTCATGGCTGTACGTGCCGTCCACACTGCCCCAGCAAAGGTGGTCTGTGAGCCAGGGGGTCTGGGTCCGCTTGACCAGAGTCTTGAGCTTTTTCAGGTGCTCCCGATTCGGTGGTTCTGGGGAACCAAAATACATGGAAACCCCATGCTGTACGACCCGGTAGCTATCAAGAATCTGATCGAGGACATGCAGCGGGCGCCCGCCATCAATCATGTAATTCTCTGAGATGATCTCGAACCAACTCACAACCGGTTTCTCAGCGAGGATATGCCGATAGTGAGGCACGCGAAGACCTATCCCAACTCCAAAATCGGTGAATCCGTTGAAAGGATTTGCTGGCATGTCATTTTTTCCAAGAAAAAAGAGGGCCGGGACACTCAACCCCGACCCATTGGGGCTGAAGTGCGTTAGTTCTGCTGCGGCTTGGGTTTATCATCCTTTGGTGGTTTCGAACCATCGGTTGCGCAGCCGCCCTTGCCCTTGCAATCGTTCTTGCCAGCATGCTTCTTGTCGCCGCCGCCCTGCCCCTTACAGTCGTTCTGCCCCTTACAAGCATGCTTTGGAAGTTTGTCTTTGTCCGTCTTCGTGTCCGTGCCGCCATTATCCTGCATGCTCACGGCTCGGATTCCGGCATTGTCTTGGTTCGTCGTTTGTGCTTGAAGCTTCGCGCTGCTGCCAGTTAACAAGCCGGCAAGTGCCGCCCCAGCCAACATGGCCTTCATGGAAGTACTCATCTTGTTGCTCCTTTTGCGAATTGATTTTGCATCTCGGTACGGCAACACTCGTTCTCAGGAGAAGCCCAAATCCCCTGTTTGGGAGGATTAAAGTAAATTGTCGCAAGTCATCCCCAGGGTTGGAGGAAATGTCGCTGTTTTGCTCCCGATCAGCTGAATGTCACTTTCAGGCCATACGACGTGGGATCGGACAAAAAAGTTACAACCGGGGAAGAAAAAGATTATGAGACGCTGGACTTGACCCTGGATTTCGGCCTGCACTCTCAGCTGGACAGAGCGGCGACAAACCTAATGCCGGTCTGCACCGGACTTCAGTTGATTGGGCGAATTACCGTCAAAAATGAATACTCCTCTGAAGCATCGCCCGCGACCAGTTTGTCCTGATGTAACTTCTGACGATCTGTGGACATCGAACCGTCGCGCTCCGCGGAACACGTTCGCGAATGCAATGCTCTGCTGATTTCTCAGGCTGGCAAGAACCGCGCAGCACGGGGCACCGCCGAATCGTGGAAGAAGGAATGAACATCCCCATGAATGACTTTCACGTGACTGAGAAGGCCAAGGCGGAGACTGGGAGAACCACTGACGCCCGGAATATTGATCTCCCGTACCCCCAATCGGCTGACCAACCTCCAACCAGGGTGGATCCTGATGAAAACTCAGGCAATCGGAAGTTCCATACCGAAGGGGGGCGCTGGAAGACCGGGAATCGACGAACCATTCTCTATGTAGACGACAACCCAAAGGCCTTAAGAATGCTGAAGTTCGTGATTGAAGGGAGCGGATATAAGGTTGTAGCCGCTCGTGACGCAGGTGAGGCGTTGGACTTGTCTTTAGTGAACTATCGAATCCTCAAAATGATGGGATCCGACCCGATACTGGCAATTAAGCGCTTCAGTCCTGGTACTCCTATCGTCCTAGTTTCTGGTTATGCTCTTTTGCCGCCGCAGGAATTCAGCCACGTAGACGCTCATGTAGGCAAAGGCGCGACCCTAGACATCTTGCTGGACAAAATACGAGCACTCGTTGTAGCACATGAGTCAAGCCCCGCCGCTGCAAGCGGCTCACTCGAAAAGCGAAATGAGACCAAACTTTCAGCGTAGCGATTAGGTCCGCCGCTCTGTTGCTCCCCGACCGCATGTTGCTGCATGTTTTTGTAAAACAGAAACCTGGAGTTAGGATGAGGGAAAGTATAGGTTCGTCTTCGCTGTTAATGATCAACGCGCTTTCGAAGGTTGCGCTTCTGACCTACGTGCTCGCATTTTCTAGAGGTACCGGCAGCAAACCCACAACGATCATGGCCCCTGGTGGTCGCATCGATGTGTTTGTCTCCGGCCAGGGAGGCGCTGTTACCCAAGAAGACTTGATTGGCTGGGTCAGCGCTGCTTCCAAGTCCGTCTCCACCTATTTTGGTCGCTACCCTGTACCTCACGTGGAGGTACGAATCACTACAACCGAGGGCCGAGGCGTTCGCCATGGTAGAACCTTTGGTTCGCCAAGTCGAATCACCATTTCAGTCGGCCGCGACACGACCGTGGCTGATCTCAAGCGGGATTGGATTATGACACACGAAATGGTTCATTTGGCGTTCCCATCGGTGCCCGAAAGACATCACTGGATTGAGGAAGGAACTGCCACATACGTGGAACCGATAGCTCGGGTACAGGCGGGGATTCTCTCACCTTCGCAGATGTGGAGCGACCTGATCCGCGATCTCCTTCAAGGACTACCTGGCCCAGGAGATCAAGGGCTCGATCGCACTCACACGTGGGGACGCACCTACTGGGGAGGAGCCCTATTTTGCTTTCTTGCAGACGTGCAGATCCACCAGAAAACTCAGAATCGACAAGGTTTCGAGAGTTCTTTGCGAGGAATTCTCGCTGCCGGCGGCAACATTTCCGAGGACTGGCCACTGGAGCGTGCGCTCAGAGTCGGAGACGAAGCTAGTGGAACGCATGTACTGGAGGACCTCTACAAGGGGATGGCAGACAAACCTGTAACAGTCGATCTGCCAAATCTGTGGCGAGAGTTGGGAATTCAACGATCTCAGGACGGCGACGTTTCTTTCGTCGATGATACCCCACTGGCTTCGGTGCGCAAGTCTATTACGGCCGGTCCAGATTCACGGTGAGCTCCGGTTAGGTGGGTGGTTAGCAGGAGTGTGTTGCGTAGGCTCGTGTCTCGCCAAGTGGAATCCGTTGTCCCGACTTCTCAATTGTCGCCGCGACACCTATTTTATTCGCGGTTCACTGCGGGCAAACGGCTTCTGATCCACGGACAGGCTATTGTAGCGAAGGGCGGCGATTAGCGCTGCATAGACAGCCGAGTAGAGGAGTTGAACCCCGGCAACATCCCAGTCCTGACGAAGCGCTGTCCCGAAGGTCAATGCCAACATTAGAAGGGCACCGGCGACCAGAGCCTCTCGAGTACGAAAACCAATAATAATGAGAAGGCCGAGCCCCGCTTCCAGCCAAGGCAAAGCATATCCGAATGGCGCAACAACGGCGGTCGGAAGGACACTGTTTTGGAACATTTTGATCATCCCGCTGATGAAATTGCCAATGCCACCCAGCAGACGGCTTGTGCCGTGCATGAAAATGTTGAGTCCCAAGGTAACACGCAGCAATGCGTAGGCAAGCGACGAATCGTCGGGGCGCCGCGGTGTCAAAACCATGAGGTTTCAACTCTCCCAAGAACAGCCTGTTTGTAGAATGTCTAAGCGATTGGTCTTTTTACGTCCGAACACTCGTTAGATTCGCGGGTTTGAAATGAGTTTCGCGCTATTCCATCCAAAGCACTGTAACTTCTGCACCCGTGTACCACTCTAAAACCTGAGCAGGGGTGCATGACTAAAGAAGAGATCAGACTGGTTGAGTGCCAGCGCCGCGAGAAGCACTGGAAACGCTGGGGCCCCTACCTCAGCGAGCGCGCTTGGGGCACCGTTCGTGAAGACTACAGTCCGCACGGCAATGCTTGGGAGTATCTGCCGCACGACCATGCTCGGTCGCGCGCTTACCGCTGGAATGAGGATGGCTTGGCGGGCATCTGCGACCGTCACCAGTTAATCTGCCTTGCATTCTCTTTCTGGAACGAACGTGATCCCATCCTGAAGGAGCGACTGTTCGGGCTGACCGGCAATGAGGGGAATCACGGCGAGGACGTCAAGGAATACTACTTCTATCTCGATAGCACACCTACGCACTCCTACATGAAGTATTTGTACAAGTATCCGCATGCCCCGTTTCCGTATTCGCAACTATTGGACGAGAATCGCCACCGCGGTAAGGACCGGCCAGAATTCGAACTGCTCGATACAGGCGTGTTCGACGAAGATCGCTATTTCGACATATTCGTCGAATACGCGAAAGGTGATGTAGAAGACATCTTCATAAAGATCAGTGTTTCTAATCGCGGGCCTGAAACCGCGCGTTTGCGCGTGTTGCCAACC
Source organism: Candidatus Acidiferrales bacterium (assembly GCA_035603655.1). Classification (GTDB taxonomy): domain Bacteria; phylum Acidobacteriota; class Terriglobia; order Terriglobales; family Acidobacteriaceae; genus Sulfotelmatobacter. The sequence continues at coordinate 6,936 of DATNKA010000916.1, forward strand.
ATCTGGTTTCGCAACACCTGGAGTGGGGACTCGACTCGACCCGTGATGCGCCAGGTTGCCGGGGCAATTGAACTGAACCATCCGAGCTTGGGCAAACGCTGGCTCTATTCTGAGGGCTCGCCCGAACTGCTGTTTACGGAAAATGAAACCAATGTCAAGCGGTTATTCGGAGTGGGAAACCGCTCCAAATGCGTGAAGGACGGCATCAACGACTACATCGTTCACGGCGTCAAAGAAGCCGTCGCTGCCGAATCGACCGGCACCAAGGCCGCCGCGCATTATCAGCTGGAAATCGGCGTTGGTGAAACGGAGATTGTGCGACTTCGCCTCAGCGACATCGACTTCTCGGGTGTGGCCGAAGCTGCGTTCGAGGGTTTTGATGATCTCTTATCGACCCGAAAGACCGAAGCCGATGCGTTCTACGCTACGGTGATACCTCAAGAACGCTCCTCCGACGCGCAAAATGTCATGCGCCAGGGATTTGCCGGCATGCTGTGGTCCAAACAGTTCTATCACTATGTGATTAAGGAGTGGCTCGAAGGCGATCCGGGCAATCCTCCCCCTCCCGCCGAGCGCCTGGGCGGCCGCAACAGAGAATGGCCGCACTTGTACAACGCCGATGTAATTTCGATGCCCGACAAATGGGAGTATCCCTGGTACGCGGCGTGGGACTTGGCGTTCCACTGCGTAGCGCTGGCCCTGGTTGACTCTGATTTCGCGAAGGAACAACTCGTTCTCTTATTGCGCGAATGGTACATGCACCCGAGCGGACAACTGCCTGCGTATGAGTGGGGCTTAGGGGACGTGAATCCTCCGGTTCATGCTTGGGCCGCTTGGCGTGTTTACAAGATCGACAAGAAGCGAACCGGGAAAGGCGATCGCGTTTTCCTGGAGCGCATTTTCCACAAGCTGCTTCTGAATTTCACCTGGTGGGTAAATCGCAAAGATGCGGACGGCATGAATATCTTTCAGGGCGGATTCCTCGGACTTGACAACATCGGCATATTTGACCGCGGCGCACCACTGCCAACCGGCGGTTTTATCGAACAGTCCGATGGTACGAGTTGGATGGCAATGTACACCCTAAACCTGCTCGCCATCGCGCTGGAACTGGCTAGCGAAGATCCGGCCTACGAGGATGTCGCAAGTAAGTTCTGGGAGCACTTCATCTACATCGCCAATGCGATGAATCATCGTGGCGATGACGGTGTGGGGCTGTGGGATGAGACGGATGGTTTCTTCTATGACGTGCTGAAGTTCCCGGACGGTGGGAAGTACCCTATGCGCGTTCGCTCCATGGTGGGCCTGATCCCGCTTTTTGCCGTCGAGACGCTGGAACCGGAAATGCTGGACCGGTTACCCGGTTTCAAGCGACGGCTCGAGTGGTTCATTGACAACAGGCCGGACTTGGTAAAAAACCTAGCCTGCATGCGCACTCGCGGAATGAGGGAAAGACGCTTGCTCTCTACAGTCTCTCCTGAACAGTTGAGGCGGGTGTTGCGAACCATGCTGAACGATCGGGAATTCCTGTCCCCGTACGGGATCCGCGCGATGTCGCAATATCACCGCGATCATCCCTACGCGCTGTCCGTGAATGGGATGGAATACCGCGTTGACTATCAACCGGCGGAGTCGACAACTGGCCTATTCGGGGGGAACTCGAACTGGCGCGGACCGATCTGGTTCCCGGTGAACTACCTGCTGATCGAATCGCTGCAAAGGCTCCATCACTACTTCGGCGATGACTTCAAGGTCGAGTTACCGTCGGGTTCGGGCAACATGCTCACGCTCTGGGAAGTGGCTGCGGAATTGTCCCGGCGGCTGACGAACATTTTCTTACGCGACGAACGGGGCCGACGGCCATTGTATGGCGACCTGAAGAGCTTTCAAGATGACCCCAACTGGCGCGACCTGTTGCTTTTCTACGAATACTTCAATGGGGACACCGGCGCGGGACTTGGAGCCAGTCATCAAACAGGTTGGACCGGTCTCGTCACCAAACTGCTGCAGCAGAGCGGCGAGTCTCCCAAACACACAAGGCGTTCAATGTTGGCGCCCGTTGCGTTCACCGAATAAAGATCGAAAATGCGCGCACGGAAAATATAAGAGAGAAAGTATGATCCGTTTTGGACGAGACGTTTGCGACAATTTGAATGAGGCCTTGCGTCGCGAATGGCTGGAAACGAATGGCTTAGGCGGATTCGCTTCCTCTACCATTATTGGCTTGAATACGCGACGGTACCACGGCTTGCTTGTGGCAGCCACCAAACCTCCGGTCGGGCGCTACCTACTTCTGTCCAAGCTGGAAGAGACTCTTCTGTTAGACGGACGTGCATTCGATCTCTCCGCGAATCGCTACCCAGCGGTCGTGCATCCCCAGGGGTTTCGCTACCTAAAGGAATTTCGCCTTGATCCCTTCCCTGTATTTACCTACGAGATCGAAGGCATCGAGATCGAGAAGACGGTCTTCATGGTGCACGGCGAGAACTCGACGATAGTTCAATATCAACTCGGGAACGTGGGCGGTTCCAAATCCCTCCCTGGGAAGATCACGCTCGAACTTAGGCCCCTCATCGCCTTTCGCGATTACCACAGTACAACTCACGAGAACACTGCTCTGAATGCCGCCGTTGCGTCTTTGCCTGGAGTCGCGAGTATCACTCCCTATAGTGGCCTGCCATCTCTGCACCTGGCACACAATGCCGGGCAACTTGAAAGCGGCAATGCAAGTTGGTACCGCAATTTCGAATATGAGGCCGAGCGCGCACGAGGACTCGATTTCACAGAAGACCTTTTTAACCCTTGCCTCCTGCGCTTTGATCTGCGTCCCGGAGCAGGTGCGAGTCGCTCACTACCGCCGCCGACCAGTTCATCGTCGCGCGAGGCAAGCAGAAGACGGTCATCGCGGGTTATCACTGGTTT
>DATNKA010000917.1:0-11652 GCA_035603655.1 Candidatus Acidiferrales bacterium
GCCCTCCCCGCATTGGGCGCAGCCCCTGCACGCCCCATCCACATGGTCAGCACAGCCGGCCAGAATCCGCGCTGAAACACGGTATAGCCGTTAGTTAGCAACCTCCGCCGCTGCCCCCTATGGCTTGCCCAATCATTACGATGGAACTAATCTGCATGAGTACGAACCTAGCCTGCGTTTCGGAATTGTGAACTTTGATTCGGCACGGCAGTTCCGGATTCTGTAGCTTCGCCTGTTTCCTTCCCGGGTACCTTGCCGTGATTTGACAATGTTTTGACTTGCCGAGCCCCAGATCTCAAGTAGGGTCGTCATATTTGTATTACCGAGACCACTCGATGTGGACGTGCTTATGAGCCTTCGGCGCCCTGTCGTTCTGCTTGCCTTTCTCCTGACCTTTCTCACTCCATGTTTTGCCCACCACATGGCGGTTGTGGTCAACAAAGATAACAACGTTGGCACCCTCACCGCTGCTCACCTCTCCAGGATTGTTCGCGCAGAGATCAAGAAGTGGCCGGACGGAAAAGCCGTGATTCTCGTCCTGCATAAGAATTCCGCCGGTGAAACAGAAACGTTGGAGCGCTTGAATAAAATGAGTGACAGTGAATGGAAGACGCTGATCGCCGCTCACAAAGGTTCCATTGTGATGGCGGGCTCCGACGCGGAGGTCCTCAAGATCGTCCAATCCACGGCCGGCGCAATCGGCCTCGTGGACGTTCGCTCCGTCGACAACACCATCAACGTGGTGCGCGTCGACGGCAAATTGCCGATGGAATCAGGCTATTTGCCGCATTAGCGGTGGAGCTGCAATAAATGAAAATACCTTTGCGCTTTCTTTACGTCCCTCGCAATCTGCTCCCGCAACGCCTCCACTGACGGGAACTTAATCTCATCCCGCAGCCGGTCAAGAAAACAAATCTCAACTTCGCTCTCCGGCGTCAGTTCGAGGGGATGAAAGTTCAGCAGGTGGCTTTCAATGGCAAACGAATCTGCACCAAACGTCGGACGGTTGCCCACATTCGTCACCGCTTCAAATAGCTCGGTGCCCACCCGCGTCCAGGTTATGTAAACCCCATCCTTAGGCACGAGCTCTTCATAGCGCGCCAGATTGATGGTCGGAACCGTGTACTTTGATCCATAGCCGCGACCGCGGCCTGGCGTCCCCAAAATGCAGAATGGACGGGCCAGCAGGTGACGCGCCCGGCTCACCCGTCCCTCGCCAAGCAGTTTCCTGATATGACTGCTGGAAACCGGCTCGCCGCGCAGCTTCTGCTCGGGATAAACCTTCACTACAAAATCCATTTCCTGACCGAACTCCTCCAGCAAACTCACATCCCCGGCGGCTTTATGACCGAAGCGGAAGTTGTAGCCTTCGTGCACCTCGCGCGCATGAAGTTTTTTCTTAAGAATGCGTTCAGCAAATTGGCGAGGCGTCATCAGCGAAAGATCGCGCCCGAAGGGAAGCATTAGCACAGCATCGATGCCTGTCCGTTCCAGCAAACGCAGCTTCTCCGGCACAGGCGTAAGCAGCTTTAATCCCGAGTCAGGCCGCAGAATCCGCGCAGGGTGCGGCTCAAACGTTACCGCCACGGCCTGCCCGCCACTCTGCCGTCCCCGCTGCACAATCTCACCCAGTACGTGCGCGTGCGCGCGATGCATGCCGTCAAAGTTCCCAACGCTTACCAGGGACGGCCCAAACTCCGTCGGAACGTCGTCGAGCTTGTGAAAAACGTGCATGAATTTCGCTTCAACTGATGCATGAATCTTCAGACCGCCCTGGACCGTTGAACCCAGCGGGACTGGAGCGGGGAGAGAGGGCGTCACCCACTCTTAAATGTCAAACTCCAGCTTCATCCCGTCGTATGACAGCCGCACATGTGACGGCAAGCTGGCATTGGTCGCCTCATGCGCCAGATCGTGGCAAATATGCGTGAAGAACGCCCGCTTAGCTTTTACCCGCTCCACAATGCGTAGTGAATTTTCCACTGTCGAATGCGTAGGATGAGGCTTGTGCCGCAGGGCATCCAGAAAAAGAATGTCCAGACCTTCTAATTGACGGAACGACGCCTCCGGAATCTCGCTGTGATCCGTGAGATAGGCCGCGCTTCCAAAGCGGAAGCCATAGATCTCCGCCTCGCCATGTATCAGCCGCACGGGTTCGAAGTGCGCCCCGAAAAGTTCCACCGCTCCATCAATCGGCTTTAACTCCAATTGTGGCAAACCGCCATATTTGTAGTTAGCGTCAAAGATGTAACTGAACATTTTCCGCAGGAATGCGGCCGCGTCCGGGCGCGCATAGAGAGGCAACCGGCCCGGCTTGTGGCAATAACTGAGCGGCCGCAAGTCGTCGATCCCCAGGATGTGGTCGGCATGAGTGTGCGTGTAAAAAACGGCGTCCACGCGCGTGATTCGCTCCCGAATCGCCTGCGCGTAGAAATCAGGAGTGGTATCGATGAGCACAACCTTACCCGCGTATTCGAGCATGATCGAAGGACGGGTGCGCCGGTCGTGCGGATCGCTCGAATGACAAACCGCGCAATCGCAGCCCAGTGTGGGCACACCCATGGACGTGCCGCTGCCCAGCACGGTGAGCGTCGCCTTCATGCGCGAACCTTTTTTTTCATCGTCCGCCAGTTCCCGTGGCGGCTCCGGGCTGCGGCGAGCGCGACAGCTCGTTGGTCACTTCCACATAGGCCATTCGCACTTCGTAGAGACTGTTCTGGAGAAAGTTCTCTTCCGTGGAAGTCAGATTGCCCCTGGTTTTTTCCGCCAACAGCGCCAGCGTATCGATGGTTTGGCGCGCTCCAATGATATCCATGCGCGGCTGTTCCCCCTGCTGGTGCATCAATCCGAGCTGCATCATCGCCGTCATATACAGCGACGCCATGAAGCGTTCGAACGTCATCTCAAATTCTTTGGCCGAGCGGCCGCTGAGCTCTACCCGCGAGTCGAGCACGTCCGACGACTTCCGGTAAGCGTCGGCCTGCGCCTTCTGCTCCGCTGCCGTCGGCATCGGAGGCACCTCCGGGGCAGCGCCCTCGTCGCGCACCGCGGGAACTGCTTCTGTAGCGGCGGGCGGAGCCGCAGCGGCCTTCGGTGCGGGCGGTTCCTCGCGAACTTCCCGGCGCAACTCTCCGTCCTCCGTGAACAAGCGGCGGTCGTTTACCGTGAAACCTGATTCCTGTCTCTTCTCAGCCATAGTATGTCCTTATGTCTCGCGTTAAAGTAGGGATGTAAATCTTCTTCGAGTCTTGCTTCGCCTGAGTAAACTCCGCCCTTGAGTTTTCTCACCGATGCTGGACCAACGCTTCTCCCGCGAGTCCCGAAGCAACCGCGTCGAACGGCAGTTGAGCCACGGATGCTGTCGCCCCGGCAATCGTGACTTCGCGCCCTGGTACTCCAACCTCGCGGCGAATGTATCCCAGGATAAACGTTCGTCCACCGGAAGAGGTGCGCAAAACCGCGGCGCTCGTGACCTCGCCCACTTCCTTTTCACCAGAAATAATCTTGGTGCCCACCACAACATCCACCGCACCGTCGATCAAAAAGCCGGTAAATTTCCGATGCACATTCCCACGGGACCGGATGCGCTCCACAATTTCCTGCCCAACATAGCATCCTTTATTGAAGTTGAGCGCCCGCATTTGCTCGGTCTCCTGCGGCAAATCGCGCTCGCGAATATCGACTCCGTAGAGCGGGACGCCAGCCACTATACGCAGCATCTCCAGCGCCTCACTCCCCACCGGCGTCGCACCGGCGGCGACCAGAGCCTGCCAGGTCGGGTGAACGTATTTAGGAGCGAGCCAGAGTTCGTAGGATTGCTGCGGCCCATCTTCTCCGCGCACCACCGTGCACTGCACACAGTCGCAGTCACAGCTGCATTGTGCCGCGTGCGTTTGTAACGGCTGCAACTCCGGAACCCCAATCCCTGCAGCCTTGAGCACAGCGCGCGAGTTCGGTCCCGCCACGCCCAGCGCGGTCCAACCCTCGCTGATATTCGTGATTTCCACGTCGTCCATAATTATGTAATGGTCGAATGTCGCGATCGTCTTCTCGAGCTGGCTGAGATCGGTTTCCATCTCAAGTGTCTCGCCCAGGTTGTAGACCACCATGTCGCCAAGGATTCGGCCTTGCGGGTTCAGCAGAAAAGCATACACACCATGCTCGGTCGTGAGATCCCGAACATTGTTCGTAATCATGCCGTTCATCCAGCGCACCCGATCCCCGCCCTTCAGTGAAATTCTTGCGCGGAAGCCCAGATCATAAACTCCGCAGCCATGCAGCAGCGCAGTAAATTCCTCCTGCGCACTGGAAAAGCTGGTTGCCGTCGTGGCTCCGCGGTAATCGCTCTCGCCGACGGGTGGCCCTGCGTTCGCCGTCTTTGCGCGAAGTGCTTCTAGGAGTGGAGTGCGAGACATGGAATATTGATTATAGCGAACGAGGCCGCGATTCATCGCCGAGCCACGGCCACCGCCTGCAGGTCTTAGGGCTGAAACACGCATGAAACCTACTCATTCAGCCGCGGTTGTGTTAAGTTTTCAGCCGTGGAGCCCCACAAGCCCTCCAAGAAACGAATCGCCGTTATTCCCGGAGACGGGATTGGCCGGGAAGTAATCCCGCAAGCCCTCAAAGTCATTGGAGCGTCTGGAGCCGACGTCGAGATGAGCGAGTTCGACTGGGGCGCTGACCGCTATCTACGCGACAGTATGACCGTCCCTCCCGATGGCTTCGCCATGCTTGGCCGCGACTTCGATGCCATCTTTGCCGGCGCCTTCGGCGATCCTCGCGTCAAGACCAACATTCACGCCAAAGAAATCCTGCTTGGCATGCGCTTCAAAATGGATCTCTACGCCAACGTCCGCCCTGTGCGCCTGCTCGATGCAGCGTTGTGCCCGCTGAAAGGCGTCGAGCCGAAGGATGTGGATTTTGTGGTCATCCGTGAAAATACGGAAGGCGTCTACACCGATGCCGGCGGAGTTTTCAAGCAAGGCACTCCCGATGAGATTGCGATTCAAGAAGACATCAATACGCGCAAGGGGGTCGAGCGCATCATTCGTTACGCCTTTGAGTATTGTGAGCAGCATCTCAAGCTCGACGGCTCGCGCCGCGGCAGCGTGCTCATGGTCGACAAGTCAAATGCCATGACGCACGCAGGCGGCCTCTGGCAACGCGTCTTCAAGGAAGTCAGCGGCGAACATCCCCAGATCGCAGCGCAGCACATGTACGTGGACGCCCTCTGCATGCAGATGGTGCGCGATCCGCGACCCTTTGATGTGATCGTGACCAATAATATGTTCGGCGACATCATCACCGACCTCGCTGCCGGCCTCCAGGGCGGCTTGGGCATGGCCGCCAGCGGAAATATTCATCCCGGAAAGACCTCGATGTTCGAGCCCGTGCACGGCTCCGCTCCGCCGATCGCGGGAAAAAATCTGGCGAATCCGTTTGGCGCGATTCTGACCGCGGCCATGATGCTGGCTCATTTGGGAATCACGAAAGAATCCGAGAAGATCGAAGCAGCCGTCCTCGAAGCCGTGCGGCAGAAGAAAACCACGCAAGACATAGGTGGAACGCTCGGGACGCGCGAGGCAGGGGAGTGGGTGGCGAGGAAAATCTAAAGCCATTCCTGATTGTCATCCGGAGCGAAGCCAATCGATCGCCTTCGCAAACCGGTCGAGGGGATCCCTGCACCTGTTTCCACTGTCTGAAGCACGTGGAACGTTGTTCCCGCGCACGATTTGAAAGTCTTACAACCGCCGCCCCACCATCAACGCCAGCTCCCGCCACTTCCAATGACAATCCACATCCGCAAATCCAATCTCCCGCAGCCAGCGCAGTTGGGTTTCGAGATCTAGCAATTTGTTTGAAGGGTCTTCGGTTTCAAGAGTGCAGTCGATGCTGTGCAGGAATTCTTCATGCAACCGCTGCGTGGGCGAGTCTACGTGTTCCAGATTGCAAAACACGCCGCCGGGGTTCAACAGCTCATGGATCTCGCCATAAAGTACGCGCTTGCGCTCGTGAACTAGGTGATGAATTGCAAAGCTGGAAACAACCAGGTCGAACGTTCCCAACGCGGGTAAAGGATGATCGAGGTTGTGGCTCACGACAGTGACGGAAGAATCTCCGGCAAAGCGCGTGCCCGCCGCTTGGAGCATCGCCGGCGAGAAATCAACCGCCAGGGCTTCGACCGAGGTAGACAAGGCAGTCTTGACTCGCGCCAGCAATCGTCCGTCGCCGGTCCCAAGGTCAAGGATTCGCCGCGGGTTCGCCGGAACGAATTCCAGAAGCGTTGCCTCGCCCTCGCTGCGATGGGGAATCGAATCAGCGCGGCCTAGATAGTCGCTGGCGTGGCCGGCAGAGCTCCAAAGATTAACGGGGGAAGTCGTAGGCATAGTTTGTCCTTGAAGCAAGTATAGGCAAACAAGGTAGACTCGTTCCTAATGGATACCTTTAAGCTGCTGTGCGCGAGCTTTCTCAGGCCGCTTTTCGTGGTTGTGCTGCTGCTTGGCAGAGGCGGTGCGGTTGCTGCACAGGTCCAGGGTCAGGCGGCGCGGGAACAGAAACAGGATCAGAGCCAAGATCAGAATCAAGATCAGAATCAAAACCAGGGAGACAAGAGTGTTCGCCCTGCACAAGCTCCGCCCACACAGCCTCCGCCCACGCCCTCCACAGAGAAGCCGGAGGTCAAGATCACTCCCCGGGAGGCGGAGGAGCTATTCCACTCCGTCGATGAGATTCTGGCTTTTGACAGTAAGCAGACTGGTCTGCCCATCAAGAAACAAGTCAAGCGCCGTCTGACCAGCCGCGACGAAGTCGAAGGCTACCTCACCAAGCACATGAAAGACGAAGATGTGAAGCGGCTGCAGCGCTCGGAACTGGTGCTGAAGAAGTTTGGCCTGTTGCCGCGCGACTTCGAGCTCGAAAAGCTGCTGGTGGCACTGCTGCGCGAGCAGGTCGCCGGCTACTACGATCCCAAAACCAAGACCGTGAATCTGCTGGATTGGGTACCCATGGAAGAGCAGGAACCGGTGATGGCGCACGAGTTGACGCATGCCCTGCAGGATCAGATGGTAGGGCTCGAGAAGTGGATGAAGCGCGGCGAAAAAGATTTAGGAGAAATCAGAAAAGATCCCACCCCCGCCGACATCGAGAACGATGAGATGGATGACACGCGTCAGGCGGTGGTCGAAGGACAAGCTGAGACCGTGATGCTGCAATATGAACTCGCGCCGGTGGGCCGCTCCATTCTCGATTCTCCCGATCTCGTGGACGCGATGGAATCCCAGATGGCCAATGGCACCGATGACTCCAAGGTTTTCAAGGACGCTCCCATCTTTCTGCGGGAATCGCTTACGTTCCCCTATAGTTACGGCTTGAAGTTCGAGGTGAAGTTACTGGAAAAAGGCGGCAGGGAGAAAGCTTTTGCGGGCGTCCTGGCGAATCCTCCGCACAGCACGCGGCAGATCATGCAGCCCGAGACTTACCTTGCAGGCGAGCAGATTCCGCCTATGCCAGTCGTGGAATTCAAACATGACTTCAAGGATTACGTGAAGTTCGATATCGGCGCGATGGGCGAGTTCGATGTCGCGGTGCTGATCGAGCAATATGCGGGAAAGAAGCTGTCCGAGCGCCTGTATCCCGAATGGCGTGGCGGATACTACTATGCCGCGCGCACGAAGAATGACGCTGCGGCTCCGCTCGGTCTGATGTATGTGTCGCGCTGGTCGAGCGCGGAGAAAGCCTCAGAGTTTGCGGAAATTTATGCCCGGTCGTTGGCTAAGAGATATAAGAAAGTTGAGGACCTAAAAAATTCCTCTTCTGCCCAGGCGGGGGAGGAGCATCCCGAATACAAGGTCGATATTCTGCAAGGCCGGCACGCGTGGACCACGGAAGAAGGTGCGGTCGTGATCGAGGAGCAAGGAGATACAGTTTTGGTAACCGAGAGCCTGGACTCGGCGACAACCGAGACGCTGGAGAAGGAAGTCTTTAAGAATTGACGTCCTCCCCCTGCAGAGGAACTTGCAACCGCCTTTCTTCGCTTTCTATTCGCCACATCCCGCAAATCTTACTCAACTCGACTCTGGCTTCAATCGTCAATCTTTGGAGATTCAATTTTGAGATGTCCTGAAGGCATCGAGTATTCACGTCATCGTGCTGTCCATCCCCGGCATCAATGCCGAGGCTTTTCGCGCTGGATGGGTAAATCTAACTGCGAATGAGCCACACACTATTTCTTAGCGGGCTTCTCCTTCAATTGATTCTCTTCCGCGCTATCTAGGAAATGCTGCACCTTGGCGACCACGGTGAACTGCCGTCCGGCGCGCTCGATGGTCAGTCTACGGTCCTGGCCGGCCGTACCTTCCAGCAGGGACCAGACTTGCCCCATGGTGGAGTCAGGAACCGGAATGCCATCGACGGCCACCAGATGATCGCCGGCTTCCACGCCTTCATCACCTCGAGGAACCGACGGCTTGCCATCGAAATCAGCGACGCCAAGAATCGTGAACCGAGTGTCGTCTTCGGGACGAAGAACGAGCCCAATGACATCGAAGTCAGGAAATTTGAAAGTGTTGCCCAGATCGAAATAGACCGTCGAGTGTGCGTAGTCCAGGCCGACGCGGTAGTTCATCATGGCGTTTCCGCCGATCAGGCCTGCTGTCGCCAGGCCCGCCCGCTTTTCGAAGAATGCCGAGGCGTCCTTATCCAAAGCGACTACGGCGACATCGGTAAGGTAGAGCGGTCCAAACTGAATTCGGTCGACCCGCATCAATCCCCATTTCGTCTCGTCCCTTCCACCCCACATGTTGGCGGGGCCTACGGCTCCAGCCATATGTGGCCAGTCAGCATGCGCGACTGCGAGCTTGTTGAACAAATCTTCCGAAAGAAAGCTGATCGAAGAGCCAACGTCGAGACCGAGGTTGTAATTCTTGCTTTCAATCTTGCTCGGCATCTGGATGAGGCCATCGGCGTTGACCAGCATCTTGCTCTTCACGCCTTTGAACTTCAGGCTTCCAGCTAAGCCGATGCTGAACTCGCGGTCGGGAAAATTGACCAGCACGTCGTAGTTCCGCAGCACAGAAGAGGGAATCTTGATTTCGGCGCTCATTCCCGCCGCCATGACGGCAGCGGCGCTCGGCGGCTTCAAAGGGATTTTTACTTGCTTAACACTCGAGAGCGGGATCTTCATTTCACCGATTGTGATTGCAGCCGGTGGTAGAGCTGAGCATTCCTTGTCGTCACACGTGACAACCAGTCCCATGAGCGTCGCCGCCCTGCGCGACATCCAAACGTCCGTATCGCCGTTGTCTATCCAGCCCCGCACGCGCTTCGTTGAGCCGTCGGGCAGCGGCAAGTACACGTCGATGACGACGCGGTTGTGATCGAGCGTTACTGGAACGGTAACGGAGCTGGGTCCGGGGTCGAGCTTGGAGCCGTTTTGAGCGAAAGCCGAGGCTACCAATAGAGTGAGCGCCACAAGTGCGGTCGCGAATCGCATATAGAGATTGTAATGTGCCGCCGGACACCGCAAGTAAGTCGCGCCGGATGAGCTTGATATAATCACGAGTTTGAACTACGCGCGCAGAACTTTTCTGGCGGCGCGCACGTTTTGGAGGATGGGTGGCCCAAGCGGAGATCGGGATAGTCGGCGGCAGCGGCCTGTATTCGATGCCAGGACTGACCAAGGTGAAGGAGGTGCGCGTGAAGACGCCGTTTGGCGCGCCTTCCGATGCGTACGTCTGCGGCGTGCTTGAAGGTCGCAAGGTGGCTTTCCTGGCGCGCCACGCGCGCGGGCACCGCATTCTGCCGAGCGAACTGAATTTCCGTGCGAATATTCACGGGTTCAAGCAGTTAGGAGTTGATAGGATCGTTTCGATTTCCGCCGTCGGCTCGCTGAAGGAGGAACACAAGCCGCTGGATTTCGTAATCCCGGACCAATTTTTTGACCGCACCCGCCACCGCATCGATACTTTTTTTGGCGGTGGAGTGGTGGCACACATCGCTTTTGCCGATCCTGTATGTGGAGAGATGGCGCGCGTAGTCGAGAAGGCCTGCACCAAAATCGGCGTCCACGGAAAACGCGGCGGAACCTACTTATGCATGGAGGGTCCGCAATTCTCCACCAAGGCCGAATCCAACGTATATCGCGGCCTGGGTATGGACGTCATCGGCATGACCAACCTGCAGGAAGCGAAGTTGGCGCGTGAAGCCGAAATTTGCTACCTAACCGTCGCCATGGTTACGGATTACGATTGCTGGCATCCGCATCACGATTCAGTCACCGTGGATCAGGTCGTCGCCGTGCTGGTTAAGAATGCGGAGAATGCGACGAAAGTGGTGCGCGAGACCGTAGCCGCGATGCCGCGGGACCGCTCCTGTAAATGCGGTTCGGCCCTGGCGCACGCGATTTTGACCGATCACAAAAAGATTCCGGCTGCGACTCGGAAGAAGTTGCAACTGATTCTCGGGAAATACTTAAAGACAAAATAGCATCGCTGATTCATGAAAAGGGAACGGGATTTCGCATGAGCATCGTGGTTGTGGGATCGGTCGCGTTTGACGACATCACGTCGCCCTCCGGCAGCGTGAAAGGCATTCTGGGCGGAGCGGCGACTTACTTCTCCCTGGCCGCCAGCTATTTCACGCAGGTGCGCATGGTAGCAGTAGTAGGCGAGGACTTCAGCGAAGAGCATGAAAATGTTCTGAAAAAGCGCGGCGTGGACACGCGTGGTATCGAGCGTGCCGCGGGCAATACTTTTCGCTGGGGGGGATCGTACGCCGAAAATCTTAACGAAGCCAAGACTAATTTTACCGATCTGAATGTGTTTGAGAAATTCCAGCCCCGAATTCCTCAGGAGTATGAAGATACCGAGTTCTTGTTTCTGGCCAACATCCAGCCCACACTGCAGGCCAACGTGCGGCGGAAGATGAACGGCGTGCGCCTTACCGGATGCGACACCATGAATTACTGGATTCAGGGTGCGCGCAAGGAACTGGCGGAAACCTTGAAGCTGGTGAACGTATTGCTCATCAATGATACTGAAACCAAAATGCTGGCTGATGAGAAGAGTCTGCCGCGCGCTGCCCAAAAAGTATTGGCCATGGGGCCGCAGGCGCTGGTGATCAAACACGGGGAATACGGTGCCACGATCTTTTTTCGCGAGGGCGCTTTCGGGATTGGCCGTCATCCCTTCCGCGCGCCGACCCTGCCCCTCGATGAAGTAAAGGATCCCACGGGCGCGGGTGATTCCTTTGCCGGAGGTTTCATGGGCTACGTGGCATCGCAACCTGAATTGAATCGCGAAGTCCTGAAGCGGGCGCTCTTCTACGGTGGAGTAATGGGATCGTTCGCCGTGGAAAATTTTGGCACGGAGCGGCTACAGTCACTGACGCGCGAAGAAATTGACGCCCGCTTTCAGATTTTCCGCGAACTCACCCATCTCGAATGAAACGTTCATCTTTGCCGCCGAAGGCGCATTCCGAAATCGAGATCGTGCGCCTGGTGTGGCTGGCGATCTTCATCTCGGTATTTTCTTTTCTTTTCTACTACCGGCATGGAGATCTAGTTCTCTACGGCGACGCGGTGGCGCATATCAACATTGCCCGCCGCGTATTTGATTCGAGAACGCCAGGGCTCCTGCAATTGGGAACGGTTTG
>DATNKA010000918.1:0-12062 GCA_035603655.1 Candidatus Acidiferrales bacterium
GTGGCACTACCGGCCTTACATTCTGAACAATGAGCCCGTCGAAGTAGAAACTCAGATCACCGTGAACTTCTCGCTGGCTGGAAACTGATCGCCGAGAAATTTGTGCAGGACTGGGGAGAACATCACTCGGGAGTAGCCCGAGCGTAACCTGAGGGCGCGCACCACTGCCGCTATAATCGACCTCAGTGGCGACTACCATCGAAATTCCGGGCCGCGTGGCTACCCGTCCCACATGGGCGGAAGTTTCCCTGACCACGCTGCAGCAAAACTTTCGTACAGTTGTGAAAAAAGCGGGTCCGGACGTAACCGTATGCGCCGTGGTGAAGGCCGATGCATACGGACACGGCGCCGTGGAATGCTCGCGGGCATTGCAGGATGAAGGTGCGCGTTGGCTGGGAGTCACTTCGCTCGATGAAGCAATTCCGCTGCGCGAGGCGGGCATCGAGGCCCGCATTTTATTGATGACGGGTTTCTGGCGCGGCGAAGAAAGTGAGATCGTCCGGCTCAAACTCACTCCCACGGTGTGGGAACCGTGGCACATCGAGTCTCTGGAGGATGCCGCGGCGCGAGGAACCCAGCGGCAACCCGTGCATTTAAAAGTGGACACAGGTATGGGCCGTCTAGGGGTCGCGCTGGATGAACTTTCCCGAGTCCTCGAGGCTCTGAGCGCGTCTCCCCATCTGCTTCTCGAGGGCCTCTCAACCCATTTGGCGTCCTCCGAAATTATGGATGCACCTTCGGTCTCCGAGCAGGAGCGCCGTTTCGAAGAGGCGCAGAAAATGGTCGGAGCGGCCGGCTTTGAGCCGCAGTTGATCCACATGGCCAACACCAGCGCGCTGATCTCGCGGCGGGAGACGTGGAACAGGATGGTGCGTCCCGGCATCGCGCTCTATGGTTATTATTTGCCGTTCCAGCGTGCGGGCAGGGAAGTGAGCGGAGGCACATTGCGGCTCCCGGTCAAGCCGGTGCTGACGTGGAAGACGCGCATTCTGTCCATGCGAAACTTCGCCGCCAATCAAGCGCTGGGTTATGGCGGAACTTATGTGACCAGGGCGCCGGCACACGTCGCCGTGCTGCCGGTGGGATACGCCGACGGATATAACCGGCAACTCTCCAATCGCGGCCGTGTAATCGTCCGCGACCACTACGCTCCCATCGTCGGCAGCATCTCGATGGATCTCACGCTAGTGGATGTGACCGGTATTCCGGGGATTGCGGTCGGGGATGAAGTGATCTTGCTCGGAACCAGTGATGGGTTGAGCGTCGATGCCCTCGAACATGCTCGTCTGGCCAACAGCTCTCCCTACGAGATTCTCTGCAACATTTCAAAGCGCGTGCCGCGGAAGTACGGCAACTGAAGGTGCCCTGCCGAAGACAGGCTCATCGGCAATCTGCGATCGACTTCTTCGGGCTTCCTGGGGTTGTACCACACCCGACACAGGGGGCGCGATTGCGGCAAAGCCCACCGAATACCAGTCTCGCTCTCGCCCCGGATACCCGAGTCGGCCCACACCGCGTAATTACGGCTCCGAACCGAATAATCGACCCTGTACTCTGCTTTCCAGGTCAGCTCGCCGCCCCATTTTGTCTCAAGCCCGTGATTAGGAATGATTCTCGTGTCCTCGATGGTTCCCGGCACTCGCGACCATTTCATCTCTCCCGAGCCTCGGTGCAAAAAGGCAAATAACGCAACCACGAGAACCGATGCGATGACGAATAGTGCCGTGGCGCGCACATCTATCGTCCATTCAACGCGCGTCCATTCAACGCGAGCGCTCATGGCGTCTTGGGCTTCTCCGGCGGCTCTGCTCTTTAACCATGTTCGGCTATCACCCATCTTAAGTTAGTGCCATCCGCGTTAGTGCCATCCGCGCCGCTCAGGGGCCAAATGTCAAGTGCCGACCACCAGTTACCGCTGTTTGCTGATTCCCGCAAGAGCTGATGAACGCCGTCTTGTTAGACTAGAAGATTGACCATGCCCTCGCGCTACGCACAATGGATGTATGACTGGGAACACCGGCTTACTTCGGTGGACAATAATCGCGTGGTGCGCCCGCTGGAGTGGGGGGTGGAGTGGGCGCGGGACTGGCCCTGCCGGAATGGCTGGCAGCCGGGGCAGGCGGCGGGCGATCCGGAAAAGTTCTTGGTGGATTTCAATCGACGCATCGTTGCTTCCAGCGACGAGTTTTTTTCCTACAAGACGCCGACCGATTTCCGGCTGGAGAAGCGCGAAGTAAAGGTTTTCTCCACGCGCGAAGTTCCTGATATGAAGCTGGAAGCGAAGGTCAAGGGAACCTTCGCGGAGTTCTTGCGATTTACCGCACCGGTGAAAACTCCGTATCCCGAAAACAATCTGGTGAATGCACGCTGGTTTCCAGCGCGAGGGCGGCGTGCCATCGTTCTTCTGCCGCACTGGAACGCCGATGCGATCGCCTATGTCAGCCTGTGCCGAGTGCTGAACATGCTGGGGATTTCAGTGTTGCGGCTCACCATGCCTTATCACGATATCCGCATGCCCGCCGAGATCAGCCGCGCGGATTACGCCGTATCCGCCAACATCGGACGCACGCTCGATGCGGTGCGCCAGGGCGTGGTGGACGTTCGCTGCTGCCTCGATTGGCTCGAGCAGCAGGGCTATGACAAGCTCGGAATTGTGGGCACAAGTCTGGGCTCCTGTTATGCCTTCATTGCGGCTGCGCACGAGCCCCGCATTCGGGTCGCGGCGTTCAATCATGCGTCCACCTACGTTGCCGACGTGGTCTGGCATGGGCAGTCAACCCGGCACATCCGGCAGGGAATGGAGGCGCAGATCACGCTGGAGACATTACGGAACTCGTGGCTCGCGGTCAGCCCCATGGCTTATTTCGATAAATTCTCGCGCTGGCCACGAAGGTCGCTCATTATCTATGCCAAGTACGATCTGACTTTCTTGCCCGAGCTCTCGCGCAATGTGGTGGAGGAATTCGAGCGCCATGGGTTGGATCACAAGGTCGTAGTGCTGCCCTGCGGTCATTACACCATGGGCGAGACGCCGTATAAGTACATGGATGGCTGGCAGCTGGCTTCGTTCCTGCGTACGGCATTTGAAGGGTAGCACTCGGCTCTCGGCATCGGTATGCCGAAGCGCGAAAACCAGGAAACCCGCTGCCTGCGGAAGGGCGAGGGCTGCGTCGGCAGGGTTTAGAATGTAGCGATGCAGTCTGCGCAAGCTATCAATCCCGATACGATCGTCGAGTACCGGCGCGGGGAGTTCTCGATCAGCACCGACCGTGAGCGCCTGAGTCTGAATGTGGTTCATGGTTTTCTGACCAGTTGCTATTGGGCAAAAGGCATACCGCGGGAAGTTGTGGCCCGGTCGATTGCGCACTCACTCTGCTTTGGCATTTACGAAGGCGACGCGCAGGTTGGGTTTGCCCGTGTGGTGAGCGACTTTGCTACGATGGCGTATCTGGGCGATGTGTTTGTGCTGGAATCCCATCGCGGGCGCGGATTGAGCAAGTGGCTGCTCGAGTGCATTGTGCAGCATCCGGCACTGCTGAATCTGCGGCGCTGGATTCTTTTAACCCGCGACGCGCATGAACTTTATTCACAGTTTGGCTTTGCTCCGCTGAAGGCTCCGGAACGATATATGGAACTTCATCGGCCCGATGTATACGAGACATCCTAGGAAACCTATATGAATTCGGCAGGTTCCACCAAAATGTACCGTCCGCTGTATGAAGCCGATCCGCAGATTGCCGCCGCCATCGACAACGAAACACGCCGCCAGCACGAGGGGTTGGAACTGATCGCCTCGGAGAATTTTGTCAGCGAAGCAGTGCTCGAGGCTGCCGGTTCGGTGTTCACCAACAAGTATGCCGAAGGATATCCTGGCAAGCGTTACTACGGCGGTTGTGAGTTCAGCGACGTGGTGGAAAACCTGGCCCGCGACCGGGCCAAGGAATTGTTCGGCGCCGAACATGCGAACGTGCAGCCCCACGCCGGCTCGCAGGCGAACATGGAAGCGTACGCAGCGGTGCTACAGCCGGGCGATACAATTCTCGGTTTGAATCTCGCCCATGGCGGCCATCTGACGCACGGGCATCACCTGAATTTTTCCGGCAAAACTTACAAGATCGTTCCCTATGGCGTAACCCAGGAAACGGAGACGATCGACTATGACGCATTGCAAAAACTGGCGGAGCAGGAGCGCCCCAAACTGATCATTGGTGGGGGCAGCGCTTATCCGCGGACCATCGACTTTGCCCGCATGCGGCAGATCGCCGACAAGGTGGGCGCTCTCTTCCTGGTTGACATGGCGCATTTTGCCGGACTGGTGGCGGGCGGTGCGCATCCTTCGCCAGTGCCGCATGCACACATCGTTACCTCTACTACCCATAAAACACTCCGCGGACCGCGCGCGGGAATGATTCTTTCCAAGGCGGAGTTCGCAGCGGCGATCGACAAAGTCGTTTTCCCCGGCATGCAAGGCGGCCCGCTGATGCACATCATCGCCGCCAAGGCGATCTGTTTTCAGGAAGCGATGCAACCCGAGTTCCGGGTCTACGCAAAGCAGGTCGTGGCCAACGCGAAAGTGCTGGCCCAGACTCTTGCTGACCAGGGCTTCCGCATCATTTCCGGCGGGACGGATACGCACCTGATGCTGGTCGATGTCTTCTCCAAGGGGATGCTCGGCAGCGAGGCCGAGAAGGCGCTGGGTGAGGCTGGAATCACGGTCAACAAGAATGCCATCCCATTTGACACCAATCCGCCCATGAAACCAAGCGGCATCCGCATTGGCACTCCGGCGCTGACCACCCGCGGAATGAAGGAAAGCGAGATGCGGCAGGTCGGACGCTGGATCGCAGATGCGCTCCTCGGTCGAAGCGACTCCGCTGTGCTGGCAAAAATCCGTAAGGAAGTGCTGGACCTCTGCGAGGCATTTCCACTCTACGCCGAGCGCCGAGCCAGAGCCCAGACTGAAGTCCGTGCCTAGCGATAAAGCTCCTTTAATCCTGCTGTAAGGTCGCGTGCCGTCTGTGGTTAAATGCCTTCGGTGAAAATCGCCATCGACATCCGGCGCATGACTGAGTTCGGCGTCGGCACCTATATCCGCAATGTCGTGCGCACCCTGGGGCGACTGGACCGCGAGACCACGTATCTTCTCATTGGCACTTCGGCCAAAGTACACGAAATTGGAGCGCTGCCGCCTAACTTCCACGCGGTTGCGCTGGCCGAGCCTGAGCGCTCGCTCAAGGGTTACCTTGAGTTCCGTTCGGTGGTGAAGCGGCTGGAATGCGATCTGGCGCATATTCCTAATCTGTTTTCTGTGCCGCGAGCGCTATCGTGTCCGTATGTCATGACGGTGCACGACATCCTGGAGCATCTATCGCGTGCGCAAGAGAAGACCGGATTTTCTCGAACCCTGCACTTCCAACTGACCAAGCGGGTTCTGAGGGGGGCCGCGCGCATTCTTGCGGTCTCGAACTTTACCAAATTAGAAATGGAGAAGCTGTTCAATATTCCCTCAAGGTGCATCGAGGTGGTCTACAACGCCATTGACGAGAGGTTGCTGCAGGGACACGCGAACCCCGCCGACCGCCAATTGATCGCAGAACGGTATCAGGTGACTTATCCGTTTCTGCTCTATGCCGGGAGAATCAGTCCTCACAAGAATGTTGTAAGGATGATCGAAGCTTTCTTCGCCTTGAAAACAGAGTTGGAAAAAGATCAGCTGTTTCCCGACCTGAAGCTCATCATTATTGGAGATGACGTTTCCGGCAACCCTGACCTGCGGAGGACGGTGATCCGCAGCGGCGTGCAGAATGATGTGCGCTTCTTGGGCTTTGTGCCGATCGAAGTCTTGCGCACGTTTTACGATGCGGCCAAGATCTTCGTATTCCCATCACTGTATGAAGGCTTCGGCCTGCCGCCGCTGGAGGCGATGGCGCACGGAACCCCCGTGGTTACCTCAAACGTGACTTCGCTGCCTGAAGTGGTGGGGAACGCCGCGGTGCTGGTGCATCCGGAAAATGTTTTCGAAATTATGCGTGCGTTGCACCGGGTGCTTCTTGACCAGCCGTTGCGCGAGAAAATGAAGGAACGCAGCTATCGGCAAGCGGCCAAGTTTTCCTGGGAAAAATCCGTGCGTCGGATCATGGAAGTCTATCAGGAGGTTCTTCGCCCCACAGGCAATGCGGAATCTGCAGGCGAGTCGGCAGCCTCAGGCGGCAAGACCAGCGCGGGAGCAGCTTGATCCGGCGAGTTTCTTGCTTGCCGCCTCCGTCAAACCAAGCTTGAGCGAGGGACCTACTTCAGCAAAGGCTGACCAGGCGAAGCGATGGAGAGCTTGTGCAACTTGGCGGTGACCCGGTTGCGGTCGGAGTCGGACTGAGCCGAAGCGAGACGTTTGCGGAGGGTGGTGATCTTATGCTGACGAGCGCGGCGCCTGCGAATCTCTGGCCGGCGGCTGGGTGCTGACATGTAGTGTGCTCCTGAGGACGAATTTGCGGCTGTCGGACCTAATGAGCGGAATTCGCTGGCTCAGGCTGCAGCTACATTAGCTATTGAATCGGAGACCGCGGGAACTGTCAATGATGTCGGCTTTGGCGGTTCCTGGGGCTTTTGCTTCACGCGGTTCTATTCCAGCGCTGACGCCGGTTGTTTCCCTCCCATGATTCGTACAACCATCCAAATTTGTGATACAACAGTCCGCATTCAGCGATACGACTGTGGAAATTCCAGGGAGGCATAACCGTGAGGCGTTCCGTTTGTCTGGCATTGATCCTCTTTGAGGCCATACTGTGCGTTGCCCAGAATCAAAGCGATTCCAGTAACCCGCCGTACAAGAATCCAACTCTGCCGGTTGAGCAACGCGTTCAGGATCTGCTCGGACGTCTGACGCTGCAGGAGAAAGTCGCCATGCTGAGTGGGGCTGATTGGATGCAGAGCGTCCCGAATCAGCGGCTCGGCATTCCATCAATAAAAATGGCAGATGGCCCGATCGGCATAAGGTCGTGGGCCGGACCTTCCTCTGAGACCAAAGCGGAGGTCGCCGAGAAGAAGGTGACCACGACCGCTTTCCCCGCTGGAGTGGCGATGGCCGCGACTTGGGATACCGACCTGCTGCAAAGCGAGGGGCGGGCGATCGGTCAGGAAGTGAAAGCTTTGGGACGCGACATGATTTTGGGGCCAACGGTGAACATCAACCGTACTCCTCTCTGGGGCAGAAATTTCGAGGGGTACGGCGAAGATCCTTATCTCTCCAGTCGGCTCGCCGTGGCTTACATCAAGGGAGTGCAAGGCGAAGGTGTTATCGCGACCGTCAAGCATTTTGCCGCGAACAATCAGGAGTTTGAACGGCATCGAATTAATGCGGTGGTTGACGAGCGCGCTTTGCAGGAAATCTATTTCCCCGCTTTCAAAGCAGCCGTACAGGAAGCCGGGGTCTGGTCGGTGATGTCGGCATACAACAAGCTCAACGGCGTGTACTGTGCGGAGAACTCTTTCCTGCTAAAAGACGTGCTGCAGAAACTGTGGGGCTTCAAGGGATTTGTAGTGTCCGATTGGGGCAGTACCTACAGCACGGTAGGCACCGTGAATGCGGGCATGGATTTAGAAATGCCAGGCGGACAGCCAATGAAGGACTGGCTGAAAAAGCCAGAGGCGCAAGCCGCAGGCAATGGCGGCGGTTGGCTGGTCCCGGAAAAAGTGCTGCCGGAGATATCTGCTGGCAAAATCTACGCGGCCACAATTGACGACAATGTTGCCCGCATCCTTCGCGTGATATTCGTCAGCGGACAATTCGACAGGCCACACTCCGCAACCGGCGTGGTCGATACGGCCGAGCAGCGCGCCGTGGCACGCAAGGCCGCGACCGAGAGCATCGTGCTGCTCCAGAACGATGGCGGTCTGCTCCCGCTGGACACAGCGAAGGTTCACAGCGTCGCGGTGATTGGACCGAATGCGGCCGTCGCCGTTACCGGTGGCGGCGGCAGTTCGCTCGTAGTTCCAAAATATTCAATATCTCCGCTGCAGGGTATTCAGGAGCGAGCCGGTAAGCGCGTGCAAGTGAGTTATGCCCTGGGCGTCGCCATGGAAGGCGGCGACAGGAGCCAAGATAATTCCCGATCCCGCGAGCAGATCAAAAATGAAGCGGTCAGTGCCGCGGCGAAGGCGGACGCTGTCATCATCGTTGTGGGACGGTCTCCGAAACTTGAGTCGGAAGAATTTGATATCAAGTCGCTTGATCTGCCTGCTGGACAGGACGAA
Organism: Candidatus Acidiferrales bacterium; assembly: GCA_035603655.1. GTDB lineage: Bacteria > Acidobacteriota > Terriglobia > Terriglobales > Acidobacteriaceae > Sulfotelmatobacter. Next base: position 8,251 of record DATNKA010000918.1, read on the forward strand.
CTGATTGAGGCGGTGTCGCAAGTCAACAAACACACCATCGTGGTGATCAACGCAGGCGGCCCGGTCGTTATGTCGAAGTGGATTGCGCATGTTTCTGCCATCGTGGACATGTGGTATGGCGGGCAGGAAGGCGGAAACGCGATTGCAGATGTTCTGTTTGGCGATGCCAATCCCTCAGGCAAGCTTCCCGTTTCTTTTGTGAAAGAATGGAAGGACTCGCCGGCGTATGGACACTATCCTGGCGAAAATCTGCAGGTCGATTACGCGGAAGGTATTTATGTAGGTTACAGATATTTTGATAAGAAAAAGATAGAGCCGCTCTTCCCTTTTGGCTACGGTCTCTCCTATACGAAGTTTGATTACAGCGATCTGAAGGTTTCGCCGAGTGAGGCATCGCCCGGACAGCCGCTGGAGGTGAGCCTCGAGGTCCGAAACAGCGGATCACGTCCCGGTGCCGAGATCGTGCAACTTTACGTTCACGACGGACACTCGAGCGCCGATCGCCCGATCCAGGAACTAAAAGGTTTTCGTCGAGTTGATCTTGCCCCCGGAGAATCGCAGGTTGTCGAATTTACGCTGGACCGCGCCGCAATGGCTTTCTACAGCACCACGAAGAAGGACTGGGTGACGGAGCCGGGCCAGTTCGAAGTGCTGGTTGGATCTTCGTCACGGGACCTCCGAATGAAAAGTTCGTTCATCCTGAAGCCGTGAGCGAAAATGAAATAGATTACGCCAGCCGGACAATTCTTCCGGTCACATTGCAACCATCGATCACGAGTGAAATCTCTAAGCCAAGGCGCTCAAAAAGACTGAACACCACAGGGGCCTTCAACCAGTGCCACAACGATCAAGCAGGGTTGTCCCAAGCAGGGTTGTCCCAAGTTGAAAAGAAAAACAGAGTGAAGGCTGGTCTCGACATCGGCACCAACGGGTTCGGAGTTCCTGAGCAAAACGTGTTGCCGCCAAGCGCCTGGAGCTGCTAGCTCTTGATTTCATGTAAAGTGGCCGACGTGCCATTCGGAAGAACAGTACCAGAGTGAGCCAACAACTCAAGCACTCCGAACTTTACAGGTTGTGGATAATTTTGCGCGTACAATAGAAGCTTCTCTCGATCTAGCTTGCGGCAGTCGAACTCGTCAGTGATGGGCTCAGCTCCCCGCTTTCGCTCCAGGTAAAACCAGTCCAACAATGCCTTCTCCGGTTCCGCAACGTTGTACGTCCCATAGAGGGTTCTACGCGCTTGAAACCCCCAATAGAGACTGGATTTTATGTGTCTAAACGTTATGGACACCGTCTCCGAACTGAATGATGCCGGTTCGCCTGTAGTAACGCCCGTGATCGATATTGGCGTTTGCGAGCTTATGCCCGCCTCTCTCAGGACTGTTTGAAGCGAAACGTATGACCGAGGCCGGAGAAGATTCACGAGCTCACGACCCGAGAAGTCTCGCACAAGCAGGTTGATAAACCACTTTTTCGCAAAGTGTTCGATCATCCCCCTTTTCGCAAGTCTGAGAAACGATCTGCGGACAACCAGCTCAGAGATTCCTAGACGGCGGGCAATCTCATCCGACTTCAATAGTGGAGAGACCTTAGCTTCGTCCCATATGAACTTCGCCCAATCGATGCGTGAGGTTTTCATCGTCCTAGCCACTCCGCGAATGGATCGCGCAAGGATTGCCGTAGCGGCTCGAATTCGGTTTCCGCAAGCTGTCGATACACGTCTTCGGGAAGATATTCGCGTAGCTCAGACTCGCAGCGTTTAGGCGTCACCGCGGCAATTCGTTGGTCAATGAAGAGCGGATCTTCGAGTCGGTCCGACACAACTCCGTCTTGTAGATGGAATTTAAGGTAAGAGTTACCGACGATTCGGGAGGGCGTGCCCAAGTAGGCCTATTGTTCTTACTTCGGCTTCGGCTCACTGGATGGCGGTACGATCCCTTTGGTCCGCATGTAGACCGCTAAATTGCCATAGTGCTCCAGGTTATGCGACGCATTGAACCACAAAACTCCAAGCCGGTTGCGCTCCTGCCCAAAAGCTTTGACGGTCTCATGGGCATTCTCGTCGGTGAGCGCTGAGTAAGCCCGATTGCAGTAGGAAAACGCAGCGCGCAATGCCGACGTCAATTCGGCCTTCGCGGTTTTGGTTTTCTCGATATTCGGAGACGGGTTGCTCTCGCCCAGAACGGAGGAACAGAAGAGATAGTTTGCGTCAGCGATGTGGCCAAGGATCTCGCCGAAGGATCGCACGGCAGGATCCGGCCTGAAGGCGTATTCTCCTTCCGGCATTTTCTCCGCCGCGCTCTCGATCCAGGATGTAACCTGTGCCTGGACCAACTTAGGATAGCCGCTCATCGTCTTCAGGTCAGGAGTTTGCGACATCGCAGCACAGGTCAGGACGATCGATACGACAAGAACCTTCGTCGCCAGATGTTAGCACGCCAAGCAACTTTCTTTCGAGCGGATGTCGGGCAAGCCTTCCAATAACGCCGGTAAGCGAAGGTTTGCCGACGATCCCGCCCCCCAGAAGAATCGTACGCATGAAGGCGGGGTGGTCGTTGTCCGCTACATCCAGGGCGAGAAGCCGCCGGTGCTCTTATGGCAGACTAAAGGCCACAAGCGCGTCACTCAGGGCCTCTTCTGTGATCTTAGGATGTCCGCCTGCACCGACAACCAGGTATTGTCTGCCTTTCAGACTGTAGGTCATTGGAGTGGCGTTGCCACTCGCTGGAAGCTGCGCCTTCCACAACTCTTTTCCAGTCTCGACATCAAAGGCGCGGATATAGGGATCAAAGGTGCCAGCAATAAATGCCAGGCCACTGGCGGTCACGATCGGACCACCGAATCCAATCGATCCCGGCGGAATGGGCTCATGCCCACCCCCGAAATACTGCATTGACCCAAGCGGAACCTGCCACTTGATTGTGCCTTCTTTCATGTCCACGGCGCTGAGCATACCCCATGGTGGAGGGCTGCACGGTAGATCTGACGAGGCTTGGAGAAAACGGCGGTACATTCCATATGGAGTCCCTGTTTGGCGTGCATAGTCTCCATCTTCGCCGCTGCGCGCAGCCTCTTCTAATTTCTCGCGTGGAATCAGCCTCGCCACGGTAGGAATACTATTCGTCGGCACCACCAGCAGGTTGTGCTGAGGATCAAATGCGTAGCCGCTCCAAGTCATGCCTCCGATGTTTCCAGGAACTACCAACGTGCCTTGGAGGCTCGGTGGCGTAAAAATGCCTTCATTGCGAAGCCCTCGAATCCAATTTCGGCAGGTTTCGCGATCTACTGGGATAGCGCCCCAGGCAGCGTCGGCAGAGAGCGTCTGTGGCGTGAGTGGCGGAGGCGCAACTGGAAATGGCTGCGTCGGAGACGTCATTTCGCCCGGGATGTCACTTTGCGCCACAGGCCGTTCCTGGACTGGGAAAACCGGCACGCCAGTATCGCGATTCAGCACATAAAGAAAACCTGTCTTGTTCCCCTGTACAACAACCGGGACATCCGTCCCGTCCCGCCGCAGAGTTGCCAATAACGGTGGTGACGCCGTGTCGTAATCCCAAAGATCGTGGTGTACGAGTTGGAATCCCCAGACGAACTCTCCCGTCTTCCCACGGAGCGCTACAACTGAATCCGCCCACTTATTGTCGCCGGGACGCAGCCCACCGAAGTAATCGGGACTGGCGCTGCCCGTGGGGATGAATACAAGATCACGTCCAGTATCCACAGCCATGATGCTCCAGGCGTTGCCTGCACCACTTTGCCACGTCTTTCCTGTACCGTTGCTTGCGCCCGGAGACTCATCGTTCTGCCGGATT
>DATNKA010000919.1:0-8023 GCA_035603655.1 Candidatus Acidiferrales bacterium
GCGGGCGAGCCGTGACGTTCCTTGGAGCCTTAGTGATATGCCGAAGGACTCTTTGCCTCGGCTGCGGGCAAACCTCGACACGGATTATGTCACCACCGGTTCTTACGCGGTGGTCGGCCAGGGAGACAAGAGTCAGATCCGGCTGGACTTCCGGCTAGAAGATACAACCGCGGGCGATACCCTTGCCGAAGAGGCAGCGACGGGAAGCGAGGCCGACCTCTTTGATCTTGTTTCGCAAATTGGCGCGCGCATGCGCGAACATCTGGGCGCGGGCCAGATCACAAGCGAGCAAGCCAATCAGGTGCGGGCTTCTTTGCCCTCGGACCCGAAAGCGGCCCGGTTTTATTCGGAAGGTTTGAATAAGCTTCGCGCCTTCGAGACGCTGGCTGCGCGCAATTTGTTGACTGAGGCAGTTGCGGCGGATCCGAAGTCTCCCCAGCCCCACTCTGCACTCAGCTCAGCCTGGCTGGAACTTGGTTATGACAGCAAAGCCAAGGACGAAGCGCAACGAGCCGTCGAGCTCGGGGCAAACCTCAGCAACGAAGAACGTTTGTGGATGGAAGCGCAATATCGCGATCTGAACAACGAGAAGCCGAAGGCGATCCAAATCGTCCGGACCTTGGCTGATCTCTATCCCGACAGTCTAGCCTACGGGCTCCGCCTAGCTAATCTTCAAGATACGGGCGGTGACCCGAAGACAGCGTTCGCTACGCTCGAAGGCTTGCGCAAACTTCCATCGCCCTCCGGAGACGATCCCCGGATTGACCTGGCGGAAGCCACTGCGGTAGAAGCGTTAGGCGATTACAAGCGCGAACTGGAAATATCGGAGGCGGCTGCTAAGAAGAGTGAATCGCGAGGCATTCGTCTCGCGCTCGCCCAGGCACGGTTATATGAGAGCACGGCTCTCCAACAACTAGGGGATGGCGATCGCGCCAGCGCTGCATTGGATCAGGCAAAGGTTTTGTTTGCTGGCGGCGGAGATCTCAAGCACTCGGGGATGACGCTGGTATGGTCCGCCGATTTTCTGAAAGAAAGAGGTGATTTGGCAGGAGCGCGCAAGCAGGCCAACGAAGCGCTGGTGGTTTTTCGCCAGATTGGCAATCAGCTGTATGCAGGACAAGCGCTGAACGAGATTGGCAACGTGCTTTTAGCGCAGGGAAAGCTCGGGGAGGCGAAAGACAACTACGAGCAGGCGCTTCGCAATTATCGCGAGGCAGACTATAAAGTAACGATCGGAGACGAGTTGGGAAACATCGGCGAAGTGCTCGAGCGCCTGGCAGATTTTGCCGGAGCACGAAAAAGTCTGGAAGAAGCCCTGCAGATTTTTGACGATGCCGGCGACAAGAGTTCCGCCGGCATCGTGGAGATCAAACTCGGGGATGTTCTCGAGGAACAAGGCGACTTGCTGGGGTCTTCTCAGCACTTTGGGCGAGCACTGCAGCTGGAAATCGAAACTGACAATAAATCCGCGCAGGCCGCCACTCTGTATGCTCTGGCCGAGGTTCTTATCGAAGAAGACGATTTGAAGCAGGCCCGCGAAAAAAGCGATCAAGCGCTTGCTCTCCGCAAAGATCTTAAGCGAGCTTTGCCGTTGTCCGGAAGTCTGCTTCAGTCTGGAGAAATATCGCTGGAAGAAGGAAAGCCCTCCGAAGCTGAAACGTTGGCCGGTGATGCCTTGCATCAATTGGGAGCGACAGCTTCCCCGGTTCTTTCAGCCGAGGCGCATTCAGTTCGGGCACTGGCTCTGCTCGCCGAGAATAAACAGTCCGAGGCACGAGATGCCGCCCAACAAGCGGCTGCATTTGCCGCCAAGGCAAGCGACCGCAATCCGCAGTACGATGCCGCATTGGCTGTCGCCCGCGCATATCTGGCCAGCGGAAAGTTTGCCGAGTCCCGCAAGCAACTGGCGCCCATCCTCTCTCAGCCGAGCAAGGCCGTCTCTGTGCCATATCTGTTCGAGGCGCGGTTGACTCTCGGTGAAATTGGTCTGAAGTCAGGTCAGGCCGCCATCGCCCGGACGCAGCTCACCTCGCTCGAAAAGCAAGCGCGCGAGAAACACTTCCTTCTTATCGCACGCAAGGCGAAAGCACTCCTCACGACGTCATCGCACTGAGTTAGGCCTTCGTTGCTGGGTGGCGTCAGAATCCGGAAAACTCGCCGCCGGGGATGCGCGCGCTCTTTAGTCGACGTTGGAGAGTCAACCGATGATAAGTACGAGGTTGTCTTTTCCAGGCATCCACAGCGAGGGAGGTCCGCGTAATCAGATGCCACGGGAGCGGCGGTATGTGCGTCTTGGCGCAACAATTGCTATCGACTGGTTTTCTTGGAGCAGCACCACATCGGATGGGTCGTGGGCACGGGTGACAGCGAGAGTTTTCCCATTGGGCGACCATTGAAATTCGGAATTAATTCGGGGACCAGACGGGACGTATCCCAATTTATTCCGCCCACTTATTATGGGTCCAGGAGTAGAGAGCCGTGAGCATGCGTCAACCCAAGGTTCACACTCAACTCGGCCGAGCTTCAGTCCGGATTTTTGCCGCCAACGATCGCATGAATCAGATGCTGATTGAACATCTTGACCCAGCCGCCTGGAGGGCCAGACCGCCCGGCCCGACCCGCAGCACGACGCCGCGTATCATTGCGGCGATTTTTACGCACATGCACAATGTTCGCTGCAAGTGGGTCAGGCTTACGGCTCCGCACCTAAACGTTCCATCGCAGCTCAACCGTGCTCGCTGCACGCCGCGGCAAGCTCGTGCGGGGTTGGCCGAGAGCGCCGCTCGCTGCGCGGAGATGCTCGCGGAAGCGCTCGGCGATGGTGGGGGCCGCGTCGAGATGTTTCGCCGAGACGGCTGGGCTCGGCCTTGGCCGGTTGGGGTGGAAATGCTGTGCTACATGCTTTCTCACGAGGCCCACCATCGCGGGCAGGTGTGTATGCTCGCTCATCAGCTTGGATTCCCGTTGCCGAAGGAGGTGGCATACGGGCTCTGGAATTGGGAAAAGCTGTGGAAAGAGTGCGGGTCGGCTGGCGGCCCCGGCTGCGATGCTTGCGATTCTTAAGAGAGCGCAGTCACGGGCCGACGGGGGACGGGCTGCGATGTTATAGATATCGAGCCTCGCTTTACGGGACAGCCGAGGGCGGCTGTCCCACATGCGCATGTCTCAAACTAAGCCCGGATTCCCCTGATCATGGCTTCGAGAGCGGTTCCTGAGAGCTGCCAGACGATGCAGGCAAGGTGCGCGACTCGTACTGAGGAGTGTCCACGGGCTTGATAGGTTTGGCATCGCTGGAGAACCGGGAGGGCTGAGGACGGTAACCGTTTCGCGTGCGGATCTTGTATTTCTTAAGGCGGTCGCCGACCAGTTTTACAGTGATCGCACGCCAACCGGAGTTGGCATTAGCCTTGGGGTAGTAGCTTAGCGAGTAGAGATGCGCTAGGTCGTCCCGGATGGAGGCGAAGGCTCGTTTTTCATCCCTCCAGTTCTTGGCGAAGTAGGCTTTGCCGCCGGTGGCGGCAGTCATGCGATCGAACACGGCAGTGGATACGGGCTCCAACTTGGCATCTTGCGTACTGATCATGTAAATGGAAACGCCCGCGGACTGGGCGAATTCGGCGACGTCCTCCGGTGGCACCACGCTGGAGTTATCTGGACCGTTGGAAAAGACCACCACCACTTTTCTGCCCTCGTACTGGGTTGCATCTTTCAAGGTCAGCAACAGGGTGTTGTAGAGCGCTGCTTCGTCCCCCGCCACGGTGGAGCGCACGGCATGCAGAACCTGCCCGCGGTCGGCGGTCAGCGACGCGGCGCGGGAGAGATCCCGGTTGTAGGAATAAAACGCAATCTTGTCCGCGCTACCCAGCGAACGAACAAACTCGGCGATCGCATCCTGCGCGAAGACGAAGCCGTGATACATGTAGTTGCTGGTGTCGAATAGAACGAATACGTTGGCTCCGGCCACCAGGGCGCTGAGAGTCTGAAGCGAGCCGGTGGCAGGCGAGTCCTTGCCCAGGGCGGCGGACAAATCTGCAGGTCCCTCAGTCTCTCCAGACTCAGTTACCCTGAGAACTGGTTCATTGCCTTCGGCAAAGGTGGCGACCTTCTCCTGAATCCCATCCTCTACGATGGCAAAATCCTTGGGGCGGAGGCCGGTAATGTAGTTTCCACTCTTGTCGGTGACTGCGACGTTGAGTTGTACGAGGTTGACCACGACGTGAAGATCAGGGCTCTCCTGAGCTTGGATACGTCCGCCATAGGCAATGAAAATGAAAAGACCGACGAGATAAAGAGATAGAAGAGATTTTCTGACCATATTTTCTATTCCTAGATCCTAGGTTCTTAGTCAGCGGGCCTTTATTTGGGCCCGCTGCCGTACTTGTCTGCAAAGCAATCCCAGTTTCCTCAGGGCCGCGGCGCGGCGGCACTGGGGAGGGAAACTATCTTGCCGTTCTGAAAGTCTTCGCGCGTTTCGTGCATCGCCCGAAGCAGCGCTGGCCAGTCTTCGAAGTCGGTTGCAGAGATTTTTTCCACCATGTGCCGGGTTAGCTGCGGTACTAGATGGTTCAAGGTCACCGCCGATTGACCGTTTTCATCGGCCAGGCGAGCCCAGTAAAGATTTGGTGAATCCCAGGATTCCGCCAGGAAACGGCTGGAGTATCCCGCAAAGGCGGGCAGGGGACCGACATTCAGCAGTTCCCGCCCATAGGTTTGAGCCAGGCTGGGATGGGGCACGCCAAAATCGTGCGACAAGCGCTTCCAGTTCACCTGTTCGGGATGCTGGAGAGAGAGAGTTTGCAGCTCCTGGGTCGCGGTTCCCCAAGAACCTATTTCTCCGGGGTACCTGCGCTGAAATTCTGCCGTGAGATAAAACGTATCGGCGGGGGTCATGCGAGTAAGGGTTTCGGTTACGTGGCCGGCCCGCAAACCCTGCTCGACTTGCTCAGACCGCTGGGGATTCACCCGATCCGACAAGATGATCATTACCTTGCTCCGCAAGTCCTTGTCGGTTGCTGAAGCGGAGAGAAGTTCCTCTCCGGTGCGCTGATAGAGTGCAACTGCGTGAAGCTCGTTCTGGCTCACATCCCACCAGCGCGGCAAGATGGCATTGGTCAGCAGACCCGGCGTCAATTCCTTCCAGATGAGTGCCTGATTACTTTCCGGCGCAATAAAGTCCTGCTCGAGATCTGCCAGTACATAGGGCAAATCAGCAAGGGAGCCAACGAAATGAGCTCCTCCGCCGGCGGGAGAACCTTGGCCCAGGAGTTGAGGAGACTGCCAGACCGTCTTTATTCCGCTGACGGTTTCGGCGGCGAAGTCGTGGGAGCGGACGAGAAGAGGGTTATTGTGCAGGGCCTGGGCGCCTGGCGGCTCATAATAAGCGTAGTTCAAACCGACCAGAGTATCCCTTAAGAACGAAGCGAGCTGACCCCGAGCCTCTTCGAGTTGTGCATGCGAAGGCGAGGGAGACTTGAGAACTTTTATCAGGTCGGTCCGCATCTGCACTTCGGTGTGATGATTGTTATAAATTCCCGCGGCCCATTCCGTTCTTTCGCCGCTGGTGAAAATCGGGCGGGGCATCTCGAATTCCCGTATTTCGCCGGCCCGATGGATGACATAGTCGCTCAATGATTTCCCTTGACCCTTTTGGGTCAACGCATCGCCAAGCGTAAACAGAGTGTCAAGAGAAACCAGGCGTTGGCCATCCAGCACGGAACGGATTCCGATGGCGATCTCCCGGTGGATCTTCATTGCCTCGGCGGCAGTCTGCCGGGGGCCGGCCAGCAACTCGATGATTTCATCCTGCGAAACTCTTGCCTCGCCAGTGGGGAAGCGAAACAGGTCGGTAAGCGAAGCTCGCCCCGCGTCATATAACTGGGCCGCTGACCGGATTTTGGCGAAGGGCTTGATCACCTGCTGCCACGAATCATTTAGCTGCGGGTAGGAGATCTGTCCCTGGCGAGCCAGAATCTGCCAGATTCCGATGTTCGCCTGAAAAGTACCGAGCGCATTGCCACGAACAGGATTGGGAAGGTTGCCTAAAGCCTCGGCGGTTTCGAGGAACTGGACAATGGAGGCGTCACTCAATTCCTGGAACTCGGAAAAGATCCGATACTGATCGCTAAACTCGTCGAACTTGCGCGCCAACAGGTGTACGGTTGCCGGAGCCAAGCGATGTTCGGGAGATCGTCTGCTGTCGACTTCGGAAATCGCCAAGTAGACTTGCAGCGGACTCTCCTCGGTCCTCGACCGGGAAAGAGCGAACATTTCCTGGACGAGCTGGTCAGGACTGGAAATACGAATGCTGTGCCTGCGCGTTTCACGGGTTACATTCCTTTGGCGAAGAATCTCTTTCCAAACCTCAAGATTTCCGGGGACGAGCGGTTCGCCGTTAGGTTCCCACTGAAGCCGGGTAACCAGAAGCAACAGGGCAGGTGCCGGTCGGAACGATCCGGTGGTGGCATTTATGGAAGGCTCCGGAGCCCGCAGGGCATCATAAAAAAGCCGCAGCCGATGCGATTCGGTGAAATAATCCTGATGGTTTTTACTCACCCGCGAAAGCACGTCAAAATAAGCGGTCATCCAGCCCTTATCTGCGGCCAGCAATTTCTGCACGAAGGCGGCGGGTGAAGCCGGGCTAGCCCCCACCAGATCTTTCCACGCAGATTCTGCACTGGGTCCCCCCGGGACGATGACCCGGCCATCGCGAATGCAGAGGTGGCTCCCATAAAAATCAAGGACAGCGCCGTACGGCAGCAGTTTCCTGACTCCCATGAATCGCTGCAAGGAGTTGACGGTTTCGGAATCGAGCTTGGAAAGGGCCCAGTAAAGGCGGGCGACGGCTGGATCGCTCAGGATTGTGTCAACTAGGTCTTTGCTGCTTTCCTTGTTGTTTTTCTTGCTGGCCATGGTCCAGTCGCCGGCGGCGAACAGCACCGGCACGGGCGAGGTGGTGTAGGGGTACTCGAAAGGCTTACCGCCTTGCAGGGCCTGTTCGAGTTCGGGTAAGGGGAATCCGGAATCGATGGTCAGGAAGGCTCTTTCGGGATCCGCCGTCTGCAAGGATGTGTCAGGGGCTCCACAGTTTTGCCGGGCGCGATACCCGAGGATGCGCAGCAGCGGTTTCACGTCTTCACAATTCGAGGCGCGAAGGACGCCCTCAGGTTCAGCGAGAGCTGTCAGTTCTCTGGCTTGTACGACATACCGGCTCAGGAGGATCAGAAATTCGGTCTGCCTTTTGGAATCCTCGTAACCGCGCGCAAATACGTTCCGGCTGAGCAAGGGCAACACTTCTTCGGGCGCAATCTTTTGACTGATGCCGGCCATGCGCAGAAAGGAACGCAGCGGCCCGGGGATGGGGAACTGTGATGATGCGGTGCTGGGTCCAGCTTCTGGAGTCGAGGAGAGTGCAACAGCTGGGCTGGCAGAGTCGCCCGCCTTGGCATACAAGCAGCCGAGAGAGAACAGGGAAGCTATTACAAAAACGGAGAGACGAGAAGGGCATTTCATGGCTGGATCCCCTTTGAATCAGAAGGACCTCACGCTACCAGGAGTATTTCGCAGAGAGCAGGGGCTCCGCGAACCGAATTATGCGTTATTCCTGGGCCTGGGATTTCTGGCCTCCGATTCCAATGCCGCCCAAAATACGCCATCTTCCCGGATTATCCAAGGAATTTCGTATTTCTTCGCAGGTTTTATTTTTACCGTAACGAAAATGGGAAATGGCCGTTGGAACCGAGGCTAGGTATTCTAATAGCGCTTAGAACCTATAAGCTGGAAGGCAGGAGCTAGAAACCCCATTTATGCCTGGACCAAAACCACTTGTTCTCATCATTCTCGACGGCTGGGGATATCGGGCCGAGACCAAAGCCAATGCGATCGCCCTGGCGCGCAAGCCTACTTACGACCGGCTGCTGCGCGAATATCCCAACACGCTGATCCATACCAGCGGGCCGTTTGTTGGACTGCCCGAGGGGCAGATGGGCAACAGCGAAGTTGGACACCTCAACATTGGCGCCGGGCG
>DATNKA010000920.1:0-2613 GCA_035603655.1 Candidatus Acidiferrales bacterium
CGCGCCCCACGCGAGCAGTCCAAGACCGATCCATACTAATGCGAATTTGAAAGCCGATAACCAGAGATCGGTAGGGCCTCCACCAGTCGTTGACAGCCCCGCACGAATAGCCACGAAACCCAATCCGACGCCCGATGCCAGCAACGCCAGGACAACCTTAGGAACCACGCAAGAACAAGTTCACAGTTGTGGCTTGATAGTGTAGTTCCACTCGGGCAAAGTTTCATGGCGCTGCAATCGAAGGGAAGCAATTTGATCCGGTGTGGGCTTGAGACCGCAAGGATAGAAACGGCGGTCGAGGTAGGCGGTGACCTGAAGTCCGGTTTGGGTTTGGGTGGTGCGGGCATAGTTGAGGATCTTCTGATAGGAGTCCAGCGGTTCGCCCGCCCAGTTGCGTGAGACTTCGGAGAAGAGGCGATGCTCGATGGGGTTCCATTTAGAAGCGCCTGTCGGATAGTGGGCAACGGTCACAGCCAAGGCAAAAGAATTCGCCAGTTGGGACTGGATCTCGGTTTTCCAGGCATGACAGCGGCAACTGTTGCTGCCACCGGTATCGGCCAGAATGAGCAGTTGGCGGGAACCGCGATAGCGGGTAGAACCTTCCTGGTGCCACCAATGAGCAATGGCATGAGCGGCGAAGGCGGAGGTATCGTGGGAAACGCCGACCACCAGGGCGCCGCGATTCTCCATAACATCGTAAATCCCGTAAGGAATGGCGACGCCGATGGAATCGGTGCGGAAGTCGTGATCATAGACGCAACGCGGGGCCGATTCCCAACGACGTCCAGGATTTTTGAAATTGCCGACGAGCTCGCGTTTCTTGCTGTCGACGCTGACGATGGGCAGATGACGGCGTTGGAAACGGTAGCGCAGCTCGGTCAGATATTCGAACTGAAGATTTCGGTTGGGACTCGAACTGGTGGAGATCTGCTTATGATTGACGCGCAGAGAATAGCCCATGTCATGGAGCAGGCGGGCGACGGTATTGGAGGAGACGGCAATGCCGAGTTTAGCCAGCTCTTCGGCGATGGTGGTAGTAGTACGGCGAGACCAGCGTAACCCGGTCATGGGATCGCCCGCGGTATCGTGTTCGAGCAGGCAATGGAGAACGGCGATTAGGTCGGGCGTTTTTTTCCCGCCGGAGTACGACCACCGCCGGTGCGACGCGATCGGCCGCTGACTACATTCTGATCTAGCAGTTGCTGCCGACCGCGGGCGACGGTATGTACGTCCAAGCCCAGGAAATCGCCGAGCAGAGTGTCCCCGCCATGGCCCAGGCGGATGGACTCCAGCCCGGCAAACAAGCGGCGCTGTTGTTCATCGAGCAGGCCATAGAACAAGAGGATGGCGGCCTTGAGTTCATCGGGAGAAGCCTGGAGGTCGGCGGAATGGACGGCTACAGGAACGGCGTGGGCGCTGCGCCGGGCGAGTAACTGTTTGCGGCGGGGGACGGATTCGATGTCGGTATAGAGAAACTGGCCATCCACCTCCATTCGAGCCAGGCGCTGTTGCTCGATCAGATGGCGGAGAGGCTGCTGTACTTCGGCGTGCACGGCATCGGCCAATTCCTGGGCGTAATAGCCGTTGGCAGACTGGTGGACGAAGGTTTCTAGGGTAGCCAGCAGCGTGCCATAACGGGAGAACCAGACACCTTGATGCGACCACAGTCCGCGATCGTCGAAACGAACGATTTCGGCCAGGGTGTAGAAGCGGCCGCGATGAGTGTAGCTCGCGAGATAGTCAAGCTTGCTTCAGTTTCCGAAAGACCGTGAGATCGGTGTCTGTGCCGAGGACGCGTTTCAGTTCGGGCAGATCGGCGATCTTTTTACGGCGGAGATGTAGTCGCAGGGCGGAGGGATCGAAGGAAGTGGGTCGCATAATGTTAGAGTTCACACTCCTTGCATGGGATAGTGAGAACTATAACATAATCAACTAGGGCTCTAACGGAGATATCGATCGCGTCCTTCGAGCCTGTTGGAGACCATCTCAGAGGCTGGAGATTGGACTTTCCTGCCTTATTGGGTGGCTCTAGATGTTGGAGTTAACCCTATCAATGGGAATTTATTGTTGCGAGGTCCCTTAGTATGTTGTTTCGCTTGATCCGCGTAAATCCGCGGCAATATACTTGCCGCCCCTTCACCCCCGCGTGAGCCTCTCAATCACCTTCCGATGCTGCGGGTATGCGCTCATCAGCTCTTCCCGCTTCGCCATCTCAAAATCCTCAAAATCAAATCCCGGCGCCACCGTGCACCCCACCAAAGCAAAGCTTCCCCCATCCTTCACTCTTGACCCAAACCAACATCCCGCCCTCACCACAGCCTGTAGCACCTCACCCGCCTCCGGTTCGCTCCCCAACAAAAGCTCCGTGTAATCCCCATCTCGCCCGATTACGTGCACGATTAACGGCGCTCCAATATAGAAGTGCCACACTTCATCGGACCGCAAGCGGTGGAACGCCGAAATCTCCTCCCCCTCCAACAAGAAATAGATCGCTGTCGAAACCGCCCGCGCCCCGGTAAACTCTTTCGGCAACCTCTCCTTCGCCAAAATCAAATCGGCCCGATATGTCTGCCGGTACTGCCCACCCTCCGGATGCGCCACCAGCCCCAACTT
>DATNKA010000921.1:0-3308 GCA_035603655.1 Candidatus Acidiferrales bacterium
GTCACCAACGAGCCCCTGCCCATGCCCGAGATGCCGAAGGATGGCAACGTCCGCGAAGGCGTGCTGCGCGGGCTCTACCGCTTCAAGGCTGCGAGTGCGCCCGACGCCAAGCTGCGCGCTCAACTTCTGGGCAGTGGAACCATCATGTACGAAGTATTGAAGGCCCAGACCATTCTGCAGGAAAAATACGGAGTGGCGACGGACGTGTGGAGCGTGACCAGTTACAAAGAACTTTATCGTGACGCCAACGATTGCGAACGCTGGAACCTTCTACATCCCGGCGATGCGGTGAAAGTTCCCTTTGTCACTCAAACCCTGAAAGATGCGCCCGGCCCCTTCATCGCTGCATCTGATTACATGAAGGTGCTTCCGGAGTCTCTGGCGAAATGGGTGCCCGGACAACTTGTCTCGCTGGGAACTGACGGTTTTGGCCGCAGTGAGAACCGGGCAGCCCTGCGCGATTTCTTCGAAGTCGACGCCAAGCATATCGTGCTGGCCACACTGGGGGCACTGGCGCGGGAAAAGAAAATCGGGATCGACGTTATGAAGAAGGCGATTCATGATCTGGAAATCAATCCGGAAAAGCTGAACCCGGCCACCAGTTGACCTCTGAGACGCAAACACTTTCCGACAGGCAAGGGATGGAATCAGTGATCGAATTTAAGCTTCCCGCACTCGGCGAAAATATTGAACAGGGCGACCTGGTGCGTCTGATGATCACGCCCGGGACGGCTGTAAGCGAAGGCCAAGCCGTGATGGAACTCGAAACCGATAAGGCGGTGGTGGAAGTTCCTTCGTCCGTCAGTGGAACGGTGAAAGAGATACTGGTTAAAGAAGGCGAAAAAATCAAAGTTGGCCAGTTAATTTTCACCGCGGACAACAATGGATCCACGGCGACGGTAACCGAGAGTCCTCGCCCGGCGGAGCCTTCAGCGAAAGATAGTCCCAAGGCTCAACCGGAAGAACCATCATCTGGAGCCGTTGCTAACGCCAGCGCCGACAGCCGGCAATCGCCCGCGTCAGCGCAACCTGAATCCCGACCAGCCGCTCCGCGAACTCGATCTACTGACACCGCGGCGGCTGCTGAATTCCGTCTGCAGGAGCTGGGCGAAAATATCTCAGAGGGCGATTTGGTGCGGTTGATGATTGCCCCAGGCGCCAAGGTTTCCGAAGGGCAGCCGGTCATGGAACTCGAAACCGATAAAGCGGTGGTCGAGGTTCCTTCGTCGGTCAGCGGCGTGGTGAATGAAGTCAAGGTCAAAGAGGGCGATAAGGTCAAAGTTGGTCAATTGATTTTCACGCTGCAAGGTGCGTCCCCCTCAAAGCTTGACTCGACTCGTCCGCAGAACCGGCCAGTCGAACACGTCTCGGGACAGCATGGCG
Organism: Candidatus Acidiferrales bacterium; assembly: GCA_035603655.1. Lineage (GTDB taxonomy): Bacteria > Acidobacteriota > Terriglobia > Terriglobales > Acidobacteriaceae > Sulfotelmatobacter. The sequence continues at coordinate 1,384 of DATNKA010000921.1, forward strand.
CCCGCCTCGCATTCCAAGCGGCCATTCGCGCCGAGGGTAAAACCGAAGAACAGGCTCTGCCGCCCGATCAGCCTCAGGCGCGTCCGGCGGCCTTCTCCATGCCGGTACAACTGGGCAAGGTCGCTGGAACTGAACACCGCGAACCGGTCCCTGCGGCTCCTCACACGCGCCGCCTGGCTCGAGAAGTCGGGGTCGATATTTATGAAGTCAAGGGCAGCGGCCCGGGCGGACGCATCAGCGAAGACGATGTTAAAGCCCATGCCAAGGCCAGGCTTGCTAGTCTGGCGAGTGCCGCGCAGGCTCCGCCTCGCGCTGGACATTTCATCGCGCCCAAGCTGCCAGATTTCGCGAAGTGGGGAAAGATCGAGCGCGTTTCCATGCGCGGAGTTCGCCGCAAAACCGCCGAGCATCTGGCGGAATCCTGGAACACGATTCCGCACGTCACGCAGCATGATCGCGCTGACATCACTGAACTCGAGCAGTTGCGCGCGCGTTTCGCTCCCAAGGCGGAGCAGGCGGGAGGCAAGATGACCGTGACCGCGATTGCGCTGAAAGTTTGCGCCGCTGCCCTGAAAGTTTTCCCGCAATTCAACGCCACCATCGATATGGAGAAGGAAGAAATCATTTATAAGCAGTACATCCATATCGGAGTCGCGGCAGATACCGATCGTGGCTTGCTGGTTCCGGTAATCCGCGATGTGGATAAGAAAAATATCGTCGAGCTCGCGGTCGAATTGTCGCAACTGTCGCAGAAAGCGCGCGATAAGAAAATTACCATCGCCGATATGGAAGGTGGCACTTTCACCATCACGAATCTCGGCGGCATCGGGGGCACGGCATTTACGCCGATCGTAAATCATCCCGAGGTCGCGATTCTCGGACTCTCGCGTTCCCGCACCGAACCGGAATGGATTGGCGGAAAATTCGAGCCGCGGCTGATCCTGCCGCTCTCGCTCTCCTACGATCATCGCCTGATTGACGGAGCGGACGCCGCGCGCTTTCTGCGCTGGATCGCGGAAGCATTCGAGCAGCCCTTCCTGCTCTCTGTTCAAGGCTAGCTGCGGCGCAAGGGCGCACTCCAAAGAAAGCCACTCATGAACCAAACTCTGAACCAAGCAACTCCCGAAGCAACTGAAAAGTTGCACATTGCCGTAGTCGGCGGCGGACCGGGTGGCTATGCCGCCGCATTCCTGGCCGCTGATCTCGGCATGCAGGTTACGCTTATAGATCCGGAACTGAATCCCGGCGGTGTGTGTTTATACCGAGGCTGCATTCCCTCCAAGGCATTGCTGCACGTCGCCAAGCTGATTGAGGAATCCCGGCAAGCCAAGAATTGGGGAATCGAATTCCCCGCTCCGACAATTGACCTGGCGCGCCTGCGTACGTGGAAGGAAGGCGTAGTCAAAAAGCTTACCGGAGGTCTGGGGCAACTCTCCAAGCAGCGCCACCTGGAATACATTCAGGGCCGCGCGGCATTCGAGAATTCCACCACGTTGCGCATCAGCAAAACAGATTCCAGCGAAGCCGTTCTCAGTTTTGACCGCGTCATTATCGCAACCGGCTCACGGCCCGCCATTCTTCCGGCGCTCAAGCTTGATTCGCCGCGCATGATGGATTCGAGCGGCGCTCTCAATCTGGAAGACATCCCGGGGAGTCTTCTCGTGGTTGGCGGCGGATACATCGGCCTGGAACTTGGTTCGGTGTATGCCGCTCTCGGAACCCGGGTCACGGTGGTTGAAATGTTGCCTGGTCTGCTTCCCGGCGCCGATCGCGACCTGGTGCTGCCGCTGCACAAGCGTCTGGAGAAAATGTTTGAGGCAATTCTGCTGAACACGACGGTCGCTTCTCTGAAAGAAGATGGCGCGGGAATACGAGCGTCCTTCCAGGGCTCGGCCGTAGCCGAGAAAGATCGCGAAAAAGTTTTC
>DATNKA010000922.1:0-3337 GCA_035603655.1 Candidatus Acidiferrales bacterium
TATGCGTTGGCGCGATGGAATAAATATTTCCTTCTCGGCGTCATTGTATTTCTGGCGCTGAACTGGCTGGGGGATTCACTCGATGGCACGCTGGCGCGCGTCCGAAAACAATTGCGTCCCCGCTACGGATTCTATGTTGACCATATGGTGGACACTTTCGGCGCCCTCGCGCTCATGGGCGGGCTCGCTTTATCGGGATCGATGCATCCCTGGATTGCCATTGGGCTGCTGGTTGCATTTCTCATGCTTTCGATCCAGTCCTATCTTGCGACCCAGGCGTTGGGAGAGTTTCGCTTGTCGTTCTGGCGCTTTGGGCCGACGGAACTACGCATCCTGCTGATGTCCGGTAACCTGGCGCTTTTATGGAAACCGTCAATGCATTTTATTGGCGGAGAGTACCGTCTGTTTGATGTGGGGGGAGCGATTGGTCTCGGCGGAATGGGGCTGATGCTGACTTGCTTCACTTTGGAGAACGCGCTGCGCCTTTATCGCGAAGAAAAGGTGTCGGAGTGAACCCTCGGGCATCGGGCTCGACCCGCACGAAGATCTGGCCGCGATGGTGGCGATTCAATCTTGTGGGCGGAATGGGCATGGCCCTGCAATTTGCTTTGTTGTTTCTGCTGAGGAGCATTTTTCATTTCAACTATCTGGCCGCTGCCGCCCTGGCAGTGGAGGTGACAGTCGTGCACAACTTTCTTTGGCATGAGCGCTATACCTGGGCCGATCGCGTGCCGCGGTCGGGGCGAGAGTCGTTGTCGCGCATGTTGCGGTTCAATCTGACCAACGGCGCAGTCTCGATCGGGGGCAATTTGGCGCTGATGAAAATTATGGTTGGCATCGGGCACATGAACTATCTGGCGGCCAACGCAGTGGCGATCGTCGTGTGCTCGCTGTTTAATTTTCTGTTGAGCCACGCCTACGTGTTTGAGAGAAGCTTAGGAACGCGCCGCTAGGGCGGTCGCCACCAGAGCCGGGTCAAGGTCGCGAACAGAATTGCCCGGTCCGCTGGAGCTATCTGATTTTCAGAATTACTTTGCCGTAGTTCTTTCCTTCCTGCAGCAGCTTGTAGGCCTCTGCAGCGCGGTCGAAGGGAAAAACGTGTCCGATCACGGGTGTCAGCTTGCGTTGCGCGATCCATTCAGAGAGCTGAGTCCAGGCGGGCTGCATGACTTCTGGTTTTTGCGAGAGGTAGGTCAGCCACAAGCCTTGGATACTAGCGGATTTCGCATACAGAGCTCGGATGTCTAATTGGGGCGGCTTGGCGGTGGCGGTGCCGTACTGGATGACGCGTCCGAAATCGCGCAGACAACGCAGGCTTTTCGCGGTGTGCTCTCCGCCCAACATTTCGAATACCGCGTCCACGCCTTCGCCGCGCGTGAGGTTCTTTACGGCGTCTTCGTAGTCCTGCTGTTTGTAGTTAATGCCTTGTTGCAGGCCGAGTTCCTTTACGCGCGTCAACTTTTCGGCAGACGAGGACGTGCCATACATTTCAATTCCGAGAATGCGGCCGATCTGAACCGCGGCGGTGCCCACGCCTCCAGCGACGGCATGGATGAGTACCCGATGGGCTCTACCGGCGGTCGGAGGCTGTGTCATGCCGGCCTGCCAGTAGGCAAGATAGGCTGTGAAATAGTTCACCGGAAAGGCTGCGGCTTCCTCGTCGGTCCAGTGATCGGGCACGGGCCAGAGCATGTGGGGATAGGCAGCGACCTTTTCGGCAAAGGCTCCCCACTGGATGTATCCCATGACGCGACGTTCAGTACCCTCTTCGGTTCCGGCAAATTCGCGTCCGGCGATAAGTGGCGGGGGAGGGGTGCCAGGATAGCCTCCGTGAGTCGTCATGAAGTCGGCGAAGTTAAGCCCACCTGACGCCACCCGAACCGGTGTTTGCCCCGCCTTTAAGGTTGGTTCGCCAACGTCTTGGATGGCAAGTGCGGCAGGACCGGAGAGGCTGGTAATCATTAAGGCTCTCATGCAGGGAAGTCTAGCAGGGTGGATCCGGTTTAGAGTTTATGTTCCCGCCAATTACATCCTTCCTTCATGTTTTGCAAGAAAAACCGTCGTCATGACCACCACTCGGGTCTGACCATGAGGGGTTATTCGCCTGCTATTTGCCATCAGGTATATACTCTTGGCGAAGGTTTATTGAGCCTCTCCGGCCACGCCTCCACGGGCCGGGGACGGGGCGTACATTCATCCCCCTAATACTTGCGCGCCCCGCATATGGTTTTGCTCACTCCTGTCTGAGGCGGAGAGGAAGGGCACCGTTGCATTGCGATGGATGTTTGTCGACTGCATCGGGGGAGGGCCTATTGTGGATTTGATTCTTGTACGTCTTCTTTTTGTCATAGTAGTTTCGGTTGCTGGCTATTTCATTGAGCCTTTCCATCTATCCCAATCTCAGGATGCGGGAGTGGGCGCCTTCGTCGGAGCAGGGATCGTCCTGTTCGAATGGAAGCTCCGAACGGTCAGTCTGAAGCGACTGATCGGTGCCGCCATCGGCAGCATACTCGGCATCTGCGGGGCCTATCTGTTTGCCCTGGTGATTCGCAGCAGTGTGCCTGCTGGCAACACCCAGAGTTTCCTGCAAATTCTGGTGATGTTGCTGATGGCTTACGTGGGCCTGATCGTAGGCGCCAGTAAGGGCGACCTCTTGAACCTGGCGGCCTTTGGTGGAGTTTTTGGGGGGGAGAAGCAGGGGAGAAAGAGTTACAAGATACTGGACACCAGTGTCATCATTGATGGCCGCATCGCCGACATTGCGGAGACCGGCTTCCTGGATGGCATTATCGTGACACCGCAATTCGTGCTGCGCGAATTGCAACTGGTCGCCGATTCCGCTGACTCCCTGAAGCGCAATCGTGGCCGCCGCGGTCTGGACGTTCTGCAGCGCCTGCAGAAGATGGCCACCCTGCAAATCCAAATTGTTGAGGACGACTTCCCCGCGGTCCGCGAGGTTGATCTCAAACTGATCGAGCTCGCCAAAGTCTATGAAGGCAAGATCATCACCAACGACTTCAACCTCAACAAAGTGGCGCAGTTGCAGGGTGTGGAGGTGCTGAACATCAATGAACTCGCGAACTCGCTCAAGCCTATAGTGCTGCCGGGCGAGATCATGAAAGTGTTCATCCTGAAAGAAGGTAAGGAATACAACCAGGGCGTCGCTTATTTAGACGATGGCACAATGGTCGTCGTCGACAATGCTCGCAAGATGATCGGCAAGACCATCGATGTGTCGGTAACCTCGGTGTTGCAAACCACCGCTGGGAAAATGATTTTTGGCAAGTGGGACGAACGGGCGTTCAGCCGTTCAACTGTGCCGGTCCAGCCCTCGGCG
>DATNKA010000923.1:0-5623 GCA_035603655.1 Candidatus Acidiferrales bacterium
TGGCCGCACGCGACAATTATTATGCATATTGAAAAAACCGAAGGCGGCATCCGTGTGAAGCGCGAACTAGAAGCGGGATTTTTTCAGTTTGTCGATATGCCCCTGCCGGCGGTGCTGACGATTCAGTCTGGCATTAACAAGCTCCGCTACGCCACGCTGATCGGCATCAAGCAGGCGAAAAACAAACCGCTACGGAAAGTGGCTCTGGCCGAGGTGCAATCCGCGATCGGTGAGAATCTGCAGAAAATCGAACGCCTGTACATTCCGCAGAAGACCAAGAAGACGGAGCACATCGAAGGCTCCCCTGCAGAGATCGCGAGAAAATTGGTGGACAAACTGCGCAACGAATTGCGCGTGCTGTGAAAGTGGATGTGGGGACAGCCGCCTAAGCCTGCCCTGAGCGAAGCTCGGCCGTTCTGCTGAGAACTGACATTTATGCCCGACACCATATTAGTAATCGTCGAACAACGCGAAGGAAAACTCAACCGCGTCTCCTGGGAGACCGTCACTGCCGGCCAAGCTATCGCCGCCGCTACGGGCTGGATTCTAGAGGCTGCCGTGGTTGGTGCCAGCGCTGCCTCGGTCGCCGCCGAAGTCGCCGCCAAGAAGGTGGCAAAGGTCTACGCCATCGAATCGCCAAAGCTTGAGCCTTACACGCCGGACGCCTTCGCGGCCGCGCTCAAACAAGTGCTCGCCGCCAAACCACCGAAGCTTGTGCTGATGCCGCACACCTATCAGGTGCGCGACTTTGTTCCGAAACTGGCTACGGCCATGGGGCGGACGGTGATCAGCGATTGCATCGCTTTCAAACACGAAAACGGCAAACTCGTTTTCACCCGTCAGATGTTTCAGGGCAAGCTGGCTGCCGACGTGAGCTTCGGCAGTGCTGCCCCGTGGTTCGTAACTTTCCAGAACGGATCTTTCCGTGGAGACAAGGCTGAATCCGGCGACAGCGCGGCCCCTGTGGACTCTGTGCAAGTCGACATTGCGGAGGGAGTAATCCGCAACAAGCCGCAGGAAGTTTTCAAAGAAGCCAAGCAGGCGGTGGATTTGACGCAGGCTGAAATCATTGTCTCCGTGGGGCGCGGTATCAAAGAACAGAAAAATATCGAGATCGCCAAACAGCTCGCCGAAGCTTTAGGCGGAGACTTGGCAGCTTCCCGTCCGATCTGCGATTCGGGATGGCTTCCAATGGACCGTCAGATCGGTTCCTCGGGACAAACGGTTGCGCCGAAGCTTTACTTGGCTCTCGGCATTAGCGGCGCGATTCAACACATCGTCGGCATGAAAGGCTCGCGCACCATCATCGCAGTGAACAAAGATTCAGAAGCGCCTATCTTCGAGATCGCGGACTATGCCATCGTTGGGAACCTTTTCGACATCGTCCCGCCGCTGATCGAGGAATTGAAGAAGGCAAAGGCGGGAGGATAAATATGCGGGCCCGGCTTGAGTTTTCCATGATTTTGCTTCTTGTCCTTGCCGGGTTCGCTCCCTGTGCAAGTGGACAAGGCGACCCCTGTATTCGCGCCTATGGAGCAGCCTCCGTTGAGCAGTTCTGGCGAGATCTACAAAATTCTGTCGTTGTCGACGATCGCGCTCGCGTGGTTGAGATGGTTGGCTTTCCCATCAAAATCAATGCGGACGGCAGGTCGCGGACACTCCGAAACAAGAATCAGTTGCTGGCCTACTACAACGTCGCTTTCGACGCGAAGTTAGGAGGTTTCATCGCGAAGCAGAAGGTCTCTGAACTGTTCTGTAATCGGAAGGGAATCATGATCGGCCGTGGAGAAATCTGGATAAGCACGGGCGGCAGATCTTCCCGTCTCAGAATTATTGCGATCAACAACAATCCGCCGTGGTCGCCGCAGGACAATTAGATCGAAATGTTGATCTTCCGCAAACCGATTGAAGGTGTCGAGCGCCCGCAGATGCCCGCCGATGTGGTCATTGTCGGCGGCGGCCCGGCTGGTATGGCCTGCGCCTTGCGCTTGTCGCAGCTGATTGATCAGCACAACGCGGCGCAACCCGGCTCTCAGATCAGCAAAGAAAATATCTACGTCCTTGAAAAGGCGCGGGAGATCGGCCAGCACTGCCTCTCCGGAGCTTTACTCGATCCGCGCTCGATGCGCGAACTGCTTCCGGGATTTGAAAAAGAAGCGCCGCTCGATGCCGAAGTAACCAAAGAGGCAGTTTACTTCCTAACCGAGAAGAGCAGCTTCAAACTTCCAATCACGCCGCCGCCTCTGCGCGATCACGGCAATTACGTTATCTCGCTGAACCGGTTTGTGAAATGGCTGGGCAGTAAGGTGGAAGAGACCGGCATTACCATCTTTACGGGTTTCGCGGGATCGGAACTTCTGCTTGATGGCGACCGCGTTACCGGGGTCCGCACCGACGATAAAGGCGTAGACAAGGAAGGCAATCGGAAATCAAACTTCGAGCCGGGCTACGACCTTCAGGCGAAGATTACGATTCTCGCCGAAGGTCCGCGCGGATCATTGACCAAGCAACTCATCTCGAAGTTCGACCTCGCGCGCAACGCCAACCCGCAAACCTACGGCATCGGCGTGAAAGAACTTTGGGAAGTTCCTGCCGGCCGTATCGCGCCGGGTGAAGTCATCTACACTCTGGGCTGGCCACTCACTACAAAAGAATACGGCGGCGCCTGGATCTACGGCAGCCGGGACAGCGTAGTCTCGCTGGGCTTCGTCACCGGACTTGACTATCCCGACCCGCGTCTCGATCCGCAACGCGTGCTGCAGGATTTTAAACAACATCCCATGGTCGCGAAGTTGCTGGAGGGCGGCAAGATGATCCGCTATGGCGCGAAATCTTTGCCTTACGGCGGCTGGTGGGCAATTCCGCCGGTTGCCGGCAATGGGTGGATGATCCTCGGCGACTCCGCCGGCTTCTTGAATTCCGCGCGGCTGAAGGGGATTCATCTCGCCATCAAGAGCGGGATGCTCGCGGCCGAAACTGCGTTCGAAGGGTTGAAGAAAGATGATTCGTCGGCCGCCATGCTCGGCGAGTATCAGAAGAAGGTTGAATCCAGCTGGATCAAAGACGAGCTGTGGAAAGTTCGTAACATGCATCAGGGATTCGAGCAGGGTCTTTATGCCGGCATGTTCCACACTGGGCTGCAGATGATCACCGGCGGGCGCGGATTGCGCAACCGCTATCCCGCCCGGGCCGGACACGAGCACATGCACAAGCTCGCTGAACTCCCAGCCGACGGAGGCGCCGAAGCCCACCTGCTGGGGCCCGCCAAAGGTGACGGCAAGCTTACTTTCGATAAGCTCACCGACCTCTACCACTCTGGCACTAAGCACGAAGAAGACCAGCCCTCGCACCTGGTCATTGACGACACAAATATTTGCAACACGCGCTGCGTGAAAGAATTCGGCAGCCCCTGTCAGAATTTCTGTCCCGCAAATGTGTACGAAATGGTGGATGACTCGACGCAGCCGAACGGCAAGCGCATCAGCCTGAACCCCTCGAACTGCGTGCACTGCAAAACCTGCGACATCGCCGACCCCTACCAGATCATCACCTGGGTGCCACCGGAAGGCGGCGGGGGACCGAACTACGATGGGATGTGAACCATGACCATAAGCATCGACCTCGGAAGACAGGAATGATGTCGCGACTCTCAGCCGCGCAGTTTCGATCAATTCTGCTCCTGGCGGCCTCTGCTTTTGCCCAGCAGTCCTCCACCACGGCGCCGGCGCCCGCAATTCCTGCCACCGGTTTCGCCGGTCTCGACCAGTACCGGGCCTCGCGCATTGCCGTCTTCACTGACGATTTCGGACAGCTGATGCGCTACCGCGACGCGAATGCCGCGCTGCAAATGCCGGGGCCGGGTGAGAATCGCGTGGTATTCTTCGGTGACTCCATCACCGACATGTGGCATCTCGACCAATCCTTTCCCGGCAAGCCGTACGTCAATCGGGGCATTGGCGGGCAGACTACGCCGCAGATGATCGTCCGTTTCCGGCAGGATGTAATCGACCTTCATCCCAAAGTCGTCATTATCCTTGCCGGTACGAATGATATTGCCGGTAATACCGGGCCGATGCGTCTCGAAGACATTGAGGCCAACTACGCCTCCCTGGCCGAACTCGCCCGCGCGCACGATATCAAAGTGATCTACTCTTCCCTGCTGCCGGTCCACAATTACACGCCGCAATCACAAGAACTTTTTGCGCAGCGCTCGCCTAAGAAAGTTCTCGAACTGAACCTCTGGCTGAAGAATTACTGTCTTTCATCCAGCGCGCCCTGCCTCTATCTCAACTACTTCAGTGCCATGGTCGACGACCAGGGCTACATGAAGAAAGATCTGGCCGACGATGGACTGCACCCGAACGCTGCGGGATACAAGATCATGGCGCCGCTGGCCGAGACGGCGATTGAAAAGGCTCTGGTCACGGCTAAACCTTGAAACCTTTTCGTTGTCTCGAGGCTCTATAATGCAGTGAGTTTCCGACCGCTGCGGCCTTCGGGCATACCCAGGCTGGGCGGCGAGGTTGTAGCGCCGGCATCTTACCGCTTCCTCGAGGGCGTCTTGTCTTTAGTTAGGGGCGAGCATGCCCTCCCGAGAGTCGCCGGGACGGCGGCGCTAGTTCCCAGGGTGCAGGTGGAAACGCTTGCGCCTCCCGCATTCTGCGAGGAGTGCATTGGAAAGGAATCGGCTTCCAGGATCATCCTGCCTGTTCATTTTCCTTCCGCAACGATTTGAGGACCGTGCTTCTTACCGACAAATTCGGGCGTGCCATCACCGATCTGCGGATCTCCATCACAGACCGCTGCAACTACCGGTGCGTTTACTGCCGCACCGGCAACGAAGGTGCGCTTTACGGCGACTTGCCGTTTGCCGACTATTTGCGCATGGCGCGCGTACTGGTCGGGATGGGCGTGACCAAGGTTCGTCTTACAGGTGGCGAGCCTTTGCTGCGCAAGGGCGTGGTGGAATTTGTGCGTGAGTTAGCGAAGCTATCTCCGCAGGGGCTAAAGCCATTATCTTTTTCGAAGGCTTGCGGCACGGTTGAAGCCGTGCCCTTGCAAAGCCAAGATTCCGACTCGCTCGACATTGCGCTCACCACGAACGGGCATCTGCTGGCCGAGCTTGCGCAGCCCCTCAAAGACGCCGGGCTCACGCGCGTGACCGTTTCCATGGACGCCGTGGATCCCGAGCGCTGCGCGCGCATCACGCGCGTATCCAACGGGTACCAGCACGTGCTGGCTGGCATTCGGGCCGCGCGCCGCGCCCGATTATGGCCGCTGAAAGTAAACTGCGTGCTGATGCGAGGCTTCAACGAAGATCAGATCATTCCGTTTGGGATGTTCGCGCGCGAAGAAGGGGTTACCGTCCGCTTCATCGAATTCATGCCCCTCGAAGAAGGCCGTACGTGGTCGCCGGATACGGTGGTCCGGCTCGACGAAGTTCTGTCGCGCATGAGCGAATATCACCCGCTGGTCGAGATTCCGCGCGCCCATTCCGAAACCGCACGCCGCTATCGCTTTGACGACGGCATCGGCGAAATCGGCATCATCGCGCCTGTGTCACATCCCTTCTGCGGACACTGCAGCCGCATTCGGATTACCAGCGACGGCAAAATTCGAACCT
>DATNKA010000924.1:0-3124 GCA_035603655.1 Candidatus Acidiferrales bacterium
AGACTTACGCTTCACCGCGAGTCGTGTAGGGTGGCTCCATCAATTTCGCTGTCCAGGGACAACGTCACGTTTTCAATACTGCGGGACAGAGCAAGAAAAGTTTGGAGTTCTGCCGCAAGTGGTCCTTGCGGTCCTTTGGAACAACAAGACAGCACCTGCTTTTCTAAGTTCCGGACTACGTCTTCGAAGTCGCCTTTTCTCGCCGATGCTTTGCCCTCCAGCCGATCGGCCATACGATCCACGACATCGGAGAGACCTTCATCGAACTCTTGCTGCGCCGTAACCACCGGCGCAGGCAGTTCAAAACCGGGGACCCCGACGCGGTATCTCCACAAAGCAAGTCGCGTTATGAAAAGCATCCGTAACCGCGGCTGCCAGCGCACGATTCGACTACGCAATGCAAGGTCCCGCTGCCGCGAAGGGCCGAACTCGAATAGGAGGGCGTCGGCAAGCGCTCTCACTTGATCAAAACTGCGGTTGGTCATTTCACGCAGCGAATTGGGCCGGGCGACGTAGACTTTTGGATCTTTCGAAGCCGGTTCTCGTGCGAGTTGGGCAAGTAACCGCAGACTGGAAATAAATGCTCGTTTCATTTCCATTGCGACAGGTACGCTCCAGAGTCGATCAAATACAAGCCACATCATGCATAGTCCGAGGCCGACCCCAACGATTCGGTCCCTCGCCGCAGCGAGCGATGTCTGCCTCGCAAACTCCTGGAGGTTAATGAGACAGAAGATCACGGCGATTTGAAAGCCGAAATATGACAATCGTGGGCTCGATGTCATGACCCAGGAGACCAGCGTCATGACAAGTATGAAAAAGACTGTGAATCCGCCAATCGAATCGACATGCGGCAGGATGAGTATCTCCGAGCCTATCCCTATGAGAAGTCCGCCAACAATGAACGCGGCAAAGCGCAGAATCTGTCTTTGTCGAGAGGCTCCGACAGCCGAAACCGCGGTCAACAGGCACGTGGCTATCGCGGGTGCGCCGATGCTCGGCCATGCGATGGAGTTATAGATGATGTAACAGCCACTAGCCGCCAAGCACCCTCGCAATGCGAACTTAAGGTGCTCAGAATTGACAAATGCATCCGGTGTCAGGAGTTGTGATTGCAGCGTGTCGTATGATGATGGCGAGTGCACTTTCTCCGACTCCGAAGTCGAGAACGCTTGAGGAATGAGCGAAACTATATTCCGCATCTCGTTCAATAACGGAATATGCGAAGAGGCGTGGTCGAGGTCAAAGTGTTTCGCGCCCGGAAGTCGCTGATTCATTAAGTCGGTGCGGATGACTGCGAGGGCCGTCCCCAAGATGCGCAATTGCTCCGCATCAGTGTCGGTAGGCTTGAAGCTGAGTCCGGTCAAGGTGGCGGTAATGTCGACCAACCTTCCAACCAGAGCAACAACACCACTCATCTCTGCCCTGTATTGGGCCGAATAATTGGAACGGCGGAGGAGACGACGCAAATTGGACGTTCCAAGCATGCCAAAACTGATGACTTTCTTTTTACTCGCGTCTGTGGGATTGCCTTCGGCGGAGGAATCCAGGAAACTCTCGACCGCGGACAGCCGTTCTACGACGGGCAGCAGAATCTCATCGCCTGGCTTCACACGAGCAACCGCCAGCTCGATTACCGCAGTAACCACGACTCCCGTCGATACCGCCAACGTGAGCCAGAGTGTATCTTCCACGTTCGTTTCCGCTGAGACATGCCGCTCCCATATCGGAATGCCGACAGCGATCACTAGTGCGAATGTTGAAGCCGCGCCGTAAGTTGTGATTGCGCTGAGAGCATAAAAAGCAAGAAAAAACGAACTGATCACCCAGAGAAAATGCAGGATCGGAACGCTGATAACAAAGCTCGCTGAAATCAAGACATACGCTCCCCCAACTCCAACGAAGAGTAAGGCAGCTCCAGATGATCGCAGCGTGGCCCTTGGGCTCGCGCGCGAAATGATGAGTGTGTAAATCGCTCCCTCGAAGGCATAGGGAATGCGAAAGGTCTCGCAAATAATCATGACCAGGGTCGCGGCAATTACCATCCGCGCCACTATTCCTGCCCGGCCCGGAACTGGAGCTAGCTCCTCTTTAAGAAATTCCAGGAACCAATCCAGAGCGGGGGGCGATTCGCGTAGGCTTTGCGCAACAGTGGCCATTCTCAATTTCCGCGAACTGTGACGACGGCGGACTCGCCGATTCGGAATAATGCGGGGGAGGGATTTTGCACGCGGATACGAACCGGATATCTCGAAGCCAAATGCACCCAATTGAGCGTTCGCTGCGCGTCTGGAAGGCCGGGGCCGAGGCGCCCAAAGACATCGGGATCGGGAGTAACGCCGAAGCCCACGCTGTCCACAACACCCGAAAATCGCAGGTTCGGTTTTGACAGCACGTATACGTCGGCTTTCATGCCAGGTACGATGTGTTGGAGTTCGCCTTCGCGGAAGTTGCCGATCGCCCACCATGCCCGTGCGTCAATCAGGGTAAACACTTGTTGCCCCACATGGGCGTACGCACCTTCGGAGATGCTGAGGTTCGTTACCAAGGCATCGAATGGCGCGTAAACCCGGCAGTTGTTGAGGTTATATCGAGCGTTTTCTATCGCTGACGTTTTCGCACCACGTTGATTGGTTAGAGGATCGAGCGTTGTGACAGCGTGCTGAGCTTGCTCGTGCTGGGCTTTGCTCTCGTCCACGTCTGATTTGGATCGTTCATATTGCGCCAAGGCAGACTGTAATCCTGCTTGCGACATCCGCAGTTGTGACTCCGCTTGCTTCAGAGCCTCTGACTCAGCGATTTCCGAAGTTCTCGCCCGGTCCACTTGATCTACAGTGACAAACTGTTTAGCTAGAAGCGGCTCAAGGCGATGTAGATTGTTAGCCGCATAAGACCATTCCGCCTTTGTCCGGGAAACGCCCTGCTCCGCGTTGGATACGTTGGCGCGTGCCTCGTCGATAGCGGCTGCCCATCGTGTTGCGTCGGCTTGGGCGCTGTGTACATTCGCCTGCGACCCGGAGACCGCGCTCACCAAGGCCGCGATTCTCCGCTGCTCGTCTGTAATTTGGCCTTCGAGAGTCGCCTGGTCGGAAGTAGCTTTTTCGAGCGCGTACTGGTAAGGCCT
>DATNKA010000925.1:0-3320 GCA_035603655.1 Candidatus Acidiferrales bacterium
CACGACCTCCCGAACTTAACTGTCCTTCTTGGAATGGGGTGCGTCCGATACAGCACTAGCGTTCCTGGCCAATCAATACACTTCGACAGTTCGGTAACCACAAGCGCGTTTGAACGAAGCCTTAGCGGCAGACGCTTTCGCGTGCTCGGTATCGGCAGTGTGCAGTGAGTGGATAAGGTTGGGTCATAAGGAGATCACCTATGACCCACCTTCGCAAAATGATGCTCGAAGAACTCGAGCGTCGTAATTACGCTCAGACTACCATCGACTGCTACATCCAGACGATTGAGGATTTTGCGCGCCACTTTCACCGGCCTCCGGATCAGCTCACTCCGGAGCACATCCGCGAGTACCAAGCGTATCTGTTCCGCGAAAGGAAGCTCGCTGCATCTACTGTGACGCAACGGCTCGCGGCTCTGCGGTTCTTCTACACGCAGACGATCAAGAAAGCTTGGAGCGTGGCCGACACACCCTATCCAAAGAAGACGCGACCCCTGCCCAGCATCTTGAGCCCGGAAGAAGTGGCCCGCCTGATCGACGCGTCCCAGACTCGGTTTCATCGCATGGTATTGATGACGCTCTATGGCACCGGGGTACGGCGCGCAGAGTTGGCTCGCTTGCAAATTTCCGATATCGACAGCCGACGCATGGTAATCCACATCCGCAGTGGCAAAGGTCGTCAGGACCGCGATGTCATGCTCAGTCCTAGGCTGCTCGAAGCCTTGCGCGACTATTGGCGTAGCCTGAAGCGCAAACCCACGGAATGGTTATTTCCAGGCGGGTCCCGGCACACATCCAACCGTCCCATCACTCCCCGAGCGGTGTGGTATGCGTGCCAACGGGCTGCCCAGCGGGCGGGACTTCAGAACCGGGTTCATCCTCACACGCTGCGCCATTGTTTCGCTACGCACTTGCTGGAAAACGGCGCTGATCTGCGCACCATTCAACTGCTCCTGGGACATCACGATCTGAAAGAGACCGCGATCTATCTTCATCTTTCGCGACGGCATCTCAACGCCACCGCGAGTCCGCTGGACTCGCTCAAGTTGACAGATAAGTCATCGCAGAACCCATAGATGAACCGGCCGCCACTTGAGGTGGCCGATCTGGTTCGCGTCGCGGGACGCGCCTTCATCGAACGCAGTCGCCGGTGGATCACCTGGCAACACCTCACGGTGCTGCGAGCCATCGTGCGCTGTCGCACCGCCGCCTTGGGCGGGCATCTCGATGAGTGCATCGACTGTGGCTACCGACCAGCCATCTCTTACAACAGCTGCCGCAACCGGCACTGCCCGAAGTGTCAAGCCAACGCCCGTGCTCGTTGGCTCCAAGCGCGTCGTCAGGAGCTTCTCCCCACGCGATACGTCCATGTTGTCTTTACCCTACCTCATGAACTGGCGCCGCTCGCCTTGCAGAACAAGAAACTCCTGTACCATCTCTTGCTGCAGACCAGTGCCGCAACTCTCCTCGAAGTCGCTCGCGATCCCAAACATCTCGGCGCCGAGATCGGCTTCTTCAGTGTGCTCCATACCTGGAATCAAAAACTCGAACATCACCCGCACGTGCATTGTGTCGTGCCCGCCGGCGGATTATCGCTCGCTCGCACCCATTGGATTCCATCACGCTCGCGCTTCTTTCTTCCCGTCAAGGTGCTCAGCCGCGTCTTTCGCGGTAAGTTTGTTGCCGCTCTGAAACGCAACTTCCGGCAGGGCAAGCTGGGATTCCATGGCAACCTAAGACCTCTCGCTCACCCCAAAGCCTTCTCCGCCTGGATCAGAACCCTGTTCCGAAACGACTGGCACGTCTACTCCAAACGGCCCTTCGGAGGCGCCGAGCATGCGCTCTGTTATTTAGGTCACTACACCCATCGCGTGGCCATCTCTAACCATCGACTCGTTTCTTTCGTTGATGACCAAGTCACCTTTCGCTGGCGCGATTCCACTCACAACAATGAACACAAGTTGATGACCCTATCCCTCGATGAGTTTCTGCGCCGCTTCCTTTTGCACCTGCTCCCCAAAGGCTTCGTTCGCATCCGCCACTTCGGCTTCCTCGCCAACCGCCGCCGCGCCACTCTCCTGCCGCTTTGCTTTCAACTACTCGGCGCGATCCCACAGGCAGAACAACAAGGATCGGCTGCCAAGGAACCGCGCCCTCTTTGGCGCTGTCCTAAATGTGGCGGACCCATGGTGGTTCTCAAAAGACTTACTGCGGCCCAACTCCAACTTCGTTCTCCGCCCTGGCTCGCCGGAGTCGCGGCATGAAACTCCCATTCCGATATTGCTCGCTCGGTGTCTCCCAACACCTACAGGCCTCGTGCGCCTTCGTTGCCCTTCTACCAAGCTTCTGGCTTCGAGCTTTCGCTCGCAAACTACAATCGAACCAAGCCACCTGCGCTCCGGTTACCTCCATGTCCGATTCCCCGACTCTTTCTCACCACGGCCACACCATTGAATTTGCATAAGCGCGGCTTCCTTCAAACAGCTGTATCGGACGCGCCCCGCACGACCTCCCGAACTTAACTGTCCTTCTTGGAATGGGGTGCGTCCGATACAGCACTAGCGTTTGTCGGTACTGATCGAACGGGTCAATGATTTCGGACATGCACTTACTCGGACATCATTTCCAGAATGACAGGCGCTTCTTGTGCAGGGGTTTGTTGTGTCACCTTGCCGATGAAAAGAGGAAGCCTTAGGGCGGCAGCAAACAGGCAAGCGTGCAGGACGCAAAGTAGAAGAAAGGCTGCCGTAAATGCGTCGAGGAAACCGGCGGACGAATGTGCCGCACCCAACCTCCATCCCAGGAAAGTCGCACAGAGCGTCGTTAGTGTAGGCCCCCCAAGACGCTGTACAATATTGAGAGAGGTTGTCGCCATAGGCAGATCCTGCTTCCTGACTGAAGCGTAGGCCGCTGAGATGGAGGGAATGCCGACCGCGCTCAGGCCCACTCCGCGTAGGAACAGAGCGCATGCGAGCACGGAGAGAACAAGTCCGTGACTGGCTAGGTAGAGAAATGGCAGCGTGCCCGCGAAAGCTAGAAATGCGCCTCCACCAGAAATCTTTCGTATTCCGAACCGGTGCGTAAGAGTTCCCATCCATGGATAGGAACAGATCATCCCCACTCCAAGCGGCGCCAGCAACCAACCCGTCGCACTCGGTGATTGGCCACAGGCGCGGATGAGATAGATCGGAATCAGCATTTGGCCTGCGAACGAGATTCCGTTTGACATGAACTGCGTGGTGGCGGACGCAGAGAAGGTTCTGCTTTTGAATAGCCGCAGGTCGATGAGTGCTCGATCTCCTTTGCGAATTGCCATTCTG
>DATNKA010000926.1:0-2939 GCA_035603655.1 Candidatus Acidiferrales bacterium
CAAACAAGACTTGATCTGCAGCAGCAGGTGAGTTTTTTCACTTTTTTAGAGTTGGGTTTTCTCTGCCCAGAAAAGAACATAGAAACCGCACTTTCGGATCCTAACTCAGATAGGAGATCCCGCTGATTTAGTCCTTGGTACTTCAAAAGTGGCAAAATACCCGCGGGGAAAGCGGTATCCAAGCCAACTCAACCTACTGGTTCACGCCGCTCGCCAGGAACCCGCCGTCCACCACAAGGATCTCGCCCGTCACAAATGCCGAAGCGTCGCTCGCCAGAAAAATCGCCGACCCAACCAGCTCTACGGTCTTGCCGAACCTGCCCATGGGGGTCCGCATCAACAGCTCCTTGCCGCGGTCGCTCTCATCGAGCAGCTTCTGGTTCAGCGCAGTCCGGAAGACGCCCGGAGCAATAGCATTCACCGTTACACCGCGCGAGCTCCACTCCACCGCCAGCGACTTCGTGAGGGCTCCAACCGCCGCCTTACTAGCCGCATACGCGGTAACTTCCTTCAAACTCACAAACGTATTCAACGATGCGATGTTGATAATCCTCCCATATCCCCGGTCGAGCATATGCTTGCCGAAGATCTGGCAGGCCCGCAGCGTCCCGGTCACATTCGTATCCATAATGTCGTCCCAGGTCTCTTCCGAGACCGTCAGCGTAGGTTCGCGCTTGATCTTGCCGGCGCTGTTGATGAGGATGTCGACCTTGCCGAACTCCTTCACCGTCCCATCCAGCAGCTTCTGCAATGTAGACCGGTCCGCCACGTCCGAGGTCAGCCTGAGGGCCCGTCGGCCTGTCGCCTCGATCGCCTTCGCCGCTTCGTCGACCTGCTCCTGGCGACGCGAACTCGCCACAACATCAGCGCCAGCCTCTGCCAGTCCAATCGCCATCGCCAATCCAATGCCCGAGGTTCCTCCCACCACCACCGCCGATTTACCGCTCAGATCAAACAACGGATGCCCCATCGAAAATCCTCTCTCTTACTTCGAAATCTGCCGTGTTGCCACATCCTGCACCGTTAAAACGTTCTCTAACAAGTGGTCTACAATCTCCTGCGGCGGACGATCGTTCACAATTCGAAAAGCATCCGTCGGTCTCTCCAGGGTCGCCAACTGGCTATCCAGAAGCATCGGATTCATATACTCATGCTTCCGCGTCGCCAGCCGCTTCGCAATCAACTCCTTCGGTCCATCAAGAAATATAAATTGGATATGGGTCAAAGGAATGCCCGCCTCTAGCGTCTCATGGTACTTCGACTTCAACGCGGAACACGCTAACACTCCATTGCTTCCTTCCTTGTCCCACTTCTTCAGCAGTCCATTCAGAGTTAGAAGCCATGGTGCCCGGTCTTCATCGGTTAGCGGATGTCCGTCCGCCATCTTTTGCTTAGAGGCCGGAGAAAAATAATCGTCGGCGTCGGCGAAGATCCAGCCCATTCGCTCAGCAAGGAGTCTGCCGATCGTGGTTTTTCCGGAACCGCTTACACCCATCACTACCACGATCATCGCTGCTCCCTGAAGCACATTACCCGGGACTACAAACGCGCTGATGTTGCCATCAGCGCGTCTTGTATCACGCTAACGTTGGATTCGCGCCGATCCTCCGCTGGCAAAAGCCTTGACTTGGTCGACCGTCGCCATCGTCGTGTCGCCGGGGAACGTAGTCATCAACGCTCCATGAGCCCAACCAAGCTTAATTGCCTCTTGAGGAGTCTCGCCATTCAATAGCCCATAGATAAACCCCGAAGCAAAACCGTCCCCTCCGCCAACACGGTCATGGACATTCAGTTCAGTAGTAGGAGCATGAACAGCCGCCCCATTCACCCACGCTACCGCGCTCCAGCTGTGATGGTTCGTGGTATGGACCTCACGCAGTGTCGTCGCGACGACTTTGACATTTGGATGTTTCGCCACCACCTGTTCAATCATAGAAAGGAATACACCGGTGTCCAACTTCGAACTGGAATGGACATCCGGCCCTTTGAAGCCAAGACCCTTTTGCAGGTCTTCTTCGTTGCCCACAAGTACGTCGACATGATCGGCAATTGCCCCGAGCACCTTGTGCGCCCGCTCCATCCCGCCAACGGACTTCCAAAGCTTCTCCCGGTAGTTCAGATCGAAGGAGCAGATGACCCCCTGTCGCTTTGCTTCCTTCAACGCCTCAATCAACAGCTCGGACGTCGTCTCCGACAGTGCGGAAAAAATGCCGCCGCTGTGGAACCAGCGTACCCCTTGGCCAAAGATCTCCTTCCAGTCGAAATCCCCCGGCTTCAACAACGCCGCAGCTTCGTTGCAGCGATTGTAGAAAACCACTGGCGCACGTACGCCTAGACCCTGGTCGCTGTACACGGTCGCCATATTCGGCCCGCGTGTGCCGTCGTGCACAAAATGCTTGTAGTAAGGTTTGACACCCATCGCGCGAACACGTTCCGCGATCAGATCGCCGATCGGGTAGTTCACCATAGCCGTCGCGATGCCAGTCCGCATTCCGAATCCGTCCGCCAAGTTTGCGGCAACGTTGAACTCGCCGCCGCTCACATGGATTGCGAGCGTATGCGCCTTGCGAAACGGAATGATGCCAGGATCGAGCCGATTGACGAGTGCCCCAAGGGAAAGCAGGTCGAGTGCTCCCTGTTCAGGGATTTTGAAGCCAAGATTCATGTCACTACTCCTGTTTGATTCTCGATTCCGCATAGAAACCGAGTGTGCTGCAATACTTCGATTATTCAGAAACTAAACCTCTGCCAAGCCGGATGGATTATGTCCCAAGAAATACCGGTTTGATATGCCGTTCGAACAGGTTTGTCGTCACATTCCGCGCCACGACCTCTTCGTTGGCTTCCAGCGCGTTGAGGTACCGATCGCCCATCTTTGCTGCAACCTTGAAACCGACATGCAATAGCTGGCGGAAGCTCGGATTGTACGCCTTATTGTT
>DATNKA010000927.1:0-8597 GCA_035603655.1 Candidatus Acidiferrales bacterium
TACTACGGTAACCAGAAAGCGATCTACTGGTACCTAAACGATACCTGGAAAATGAATCAGCACCTGAGTCTCAACCTTGGAGTACGGTATGAGTACACAACCACGCCGACAGGTGAGGATCGTCAATCGCTGAATGCAATATCCAACACTCCTAGCATTCTGGTTCCACAAGCCAACAATCAGCCCCTGATATTCAGTAACCCGCGTGCCCCGAAGAATAATTGGGCGCCGCGTTTTGGCTTCGCGTACTCACCGGGGACCAGTGGTACCACCGCGATTCGCGGTGGCTTCGGCATGGCATGGGACACCCTTTACGACAACATTGGTATTCTGGCGGTTCCGCCGCAGGTCGGCTCGACGGCTCAGGCTGTTCCACTTTCGGCGAACTTCCTTGCTGACGGCGGTCTGAAAGGCTCGGGCGGCAGCGGCATCACCGTTCTGAGCAAGGCTGACGCGCTGGCCTCTACGGCCAACTGGATTCCGCCGGACGTAAAGGACCCGTATTCGGTCAACTGGAACTTCGGTATCCAACACTCCTTTGGCAAGAACTACACGGCAGAGGTCAACTACGTGGGTACTACAGGCCATGCCCTGAGCTTCCAGGACATCCCCACTTGGCAGTCTTCCGTCACCCCGACAAATTTCCTGCCCACCTATTTACAAGCTCCCAGCCAGGCCACCTTGAGCGCGCTTCCGAATCAGCTGAATACCGATGCTCTTGGCTTGCAAATCGTTGGTACTCGCGATCCCATCGTCGCGGCCTACTCCAATGCCGGTTTCGGCTCCTTCCCGTTTATCACCGCCTTCATTCCCGCTGGCTGGTCCAAGTACAACGGGCTTGAGACCGCGCTTACTCGGCGAATGAGCAATGGGCTAACGGTCAGGGCCGCCTACACGTGGAGTCACACCATTGACAACAGCACGGCGGACTTTCACAGCACCAATCTCACTCCTCGCCGGCCGCAGGACTTCTTCAGTTTCAACCAGTCCGATAAAGCGAACTCCGCATTAGACCGTGCGCAACGTCTTACCATGGCGATGAATTATGCCCTGCCGTATTTCAAAGGTGGAAGCTGGTTCCGGCAAAATGTTATGGGCAACTGGAACTTTAGTCCTGTGTACACCTACGAGAGCGGCGAATGGGTCACCGTTCAGTCAGGACAAGACACGAACCTGAACATCGATGATGCCGGTGATCGGGTAATCTACAACGCTGCAGGCGTTAGGGGGACTGGAACCGATGTCACCGCGCTGTGCAGATTTGCGGCCTGCGGCTCGGCTTTACCTCTCGTAAACCCGGTTGTTGCCTATGTGGCCAATAATCCAACTGCACAGTACATTCGCGGTGGTCCTGGTGCTCTGGCCGACAGCGGTCGCAACACGCTGCAAGCGCCCAACACCAATAACATTGATTTGGCCATCTATAAGGACCTTAGGTTCACGGAGAAATACCGTTTCCGGCTAGGGGCTCAGTTCGCCAACGTCATCAACCACCCTCAATACCTTCCCGGCACCAATCCCGGGTTTGGACTGGGCGTGAACGATGTTGCCAGCTACAGCTCGACCACAAGCGCCGATTCGGCCTACGTCCACCCTTACACGACACAATTCAACAATCCGAAGACTGTCTTTGCCAGCAACGCTCGCACGGTTGCCCTCGTCGCAAAGTTCACATTCTAGCCCTTACGCCGGTGAGGGATAACACACGGGGAGCCGCCAAGGTTCCCCGTTTTTTCCGGTGGAACAGTCGATATAAGCGCAATCACTGCCCTCCGGCTAACGCGTTATGTGAGGCCGGCAAGTGATGGACCGGTAATGAGTCGAGTAGATATCTACCGTTGTGTCCAGCAAATAACTGAACCACAAGAGTTGGGTTCGCTATGCGGGCGGGCATCGGCCGGAGTGGCGAATGTGCTCACCAAGTCGGGCACCGAACAACTACCACGGCTCTGTGTGGGAGTTCAACCGGCTGTCGCCTTATACGGCGAATACGTACGCCAATGATGCGGCGAACGCAGCTTTTCGGGCGACCATAAGTCTGCAACCAGTCACAGGTGCCGTGTTTCGGCGCGGAGTCGACACCCGCGGGGCGGATCATTTCTTCTGTTGCAGTAACTCAGAACTTCGCTCGGCCGCCTCCTTCACCAGAAAGCCCATCCTGGGGTGAGATGGCTCCAGATGGGGAGTGATTCCGTACTCACGCAGGGTTTCCGAAGTGACCGGCCCGATCGACCCTACTACCGCGCGACGCAGTGCACCTGCGGCCTCCTGATGTTGCCCCATTTCATCCGCGAACCGGAACAGATGATGCACCTGGACCGACGATGTGAATAACACAACCTTGAACTTACCGAGAGCGAGATCGCGAATCGCATCTCGTAGTGGCTCCGCATCCTCCGGCGGAGCCCATTTGTAAACCGGCACGGGAAACACCTGCGCTCCCCGCTCCGCGAGTCCCGCATACAGTTCGCAGCTGGGCACGCCATGTTCCTGCACCGCCACGTGGACGCCCTTCAAGGGAATTGTTTCGGCATTCTGGTCGAGAGATAGCAGAATTTCCCGCCATGTGTTCGGTTCCGGCACCATCAGCGTGACATTCACGCCGAACTCCCGCAGGACGGCAACCGGCTTGGGTCCTCGCGCGACTACCGTTACCTTACTCAGCGCCGCGACCATGCGTTCCCGCGGGCATGCCGGCTCAATCGCTTGCGCCAGAGCGCGCGTCCCCACTCCCGTCATAAAAATTACGATTTGGAATTCGCCCCGGACTAGGCCCTGCGCGAACGCAGATTCCTCGGCGTTCGGTCCCGACGGAATCTCGCGCGTCGAGGCCACCACGGTGGCCTGCCCGCCATGGTTCGCAATTAGCAAACCCATTTCCCGCGACCGCCGGCTCTCGAGCGAGAGCACGCGCAGATTTCCAAACCCTGTACCAGCCATGGATGATTTTCCCTGCTACGACAGCATGCCGATAGTGTAGAACGCGAAGGCAAGAGGCGGGAAGTGAGGATTCATGCCAACACGCCGGCTCATGCTCCCTCAGCCGCCAGGCCCACCGGCGAATAGCGAAGTCACTCTGTGAACGGAAACGCAAAGAATCGATGGACCACATTAAAGAAGAAGCTCACTTTTTGAACTGCCTGCCAATCGCCCGTTTCGCAGGTTTGTGTGCGGTGCCGCGACGGTTCTGCATGGGTCGGATCACTTCTTTGGATAAGTCTGCAGACAGCGCCATCAAACGAGATCTCGCTTGGGAGAATTCAGGAGTTGTGCCGCCTGGAAGCCGAGGGTGTCCCCGGCCATTGTTATGTTTCATTTGTTCCGCATAGCGGCCTTCCATTTCGCCCAACGCGCACGCTAAGGTGCCACCATTTCGTTTAGCCGGCCTACAATATTTTCCTCGCTCGTTCGTCTACAAGAGTAGATGGATGAGGCGCTGAGAAAACACTGGATGATGGCGCAGCAAGACCGGCGGATCTCTGAGGCGATCGAGCGGGAGAAGCCCCGGCTTCGTAACTTCATCGCTAAACGGGTGGCTGACCAGAGCGACGCAGAAGACATCCTGCAGGAGGTCTTCTACGAACTTGTGGAAGCCTACCGGATGATGAGGCCGGTGGAGCAAGTTACCGCCTGGTTGTTTCGGGTCGCCCGCAATCGGATCACGGACCTGTTCCGCAGCAAAAAGCGGGAGGCGTCAAGCGAACCAGCGGTCGATATGGAGGATGGCGAGGAACTCCAGTGGGAGGAGCTACTGCCGTCGCCGGAGGCAGGGCCCGAGGCGGCCTACACAAGAAGTGTGTTGTTGGAGGAGATGGACGCCGCCCTGGACGAACTGCCCGAAGAGCAGCGTGAAGTGTTCGTGGCCCACGAGTTCATGGGTTACAGCTTCAAAGAACTCGCCGAACAAACTGGCGTCAGTGTGAACACGCTGCTCTCACGCAAGCGTTATGCAGTCCTGCACCTCCGCGACCGCCTCCAGACCATCTACCACGACTTTAGGAAAGCATGAGGGCAATAGACATGAAAAGACATCGTTTTGTGCGGGGACTGAAGTTCGTGCTGTTTGCTGCACTGTTCGCCACCGTAGTTGGCTTTGTGGTGATGAGCCTGTGGAACTGGCTCATGCCGGCTCTCTTTGGTTGGCATTTGATTAACTTCTGGCAAGCCGTCGGCGTTCTGGTTCTTAGCAAGATTCTCTTTGGTGGATTCCGAGGCCATCCTGGCCGTCACCTGTACTGGCGTCGCCGCATGATGGAGCGATGGGAGCAGATGACCCCCGAAGAACGGGAGAAATTTCGTCAGGGGATGCGCGGACGCTGCGGACCATTTGGACCCGCGGCAGTGGAGCCGAAGGTCTGACGCGAGGAAGAATTTCGGGACCCAATGCGACCCCGGTTCTTCACGGTTCTTCATGGAGGATTGATCTTCGCTTTTTGTTCGTCTACAATAAAGCCGCCCCTCGGCTGCGAATTTCGGGAGATTGAAAGTATGCTGACGGTAACTGTCGAAACCTTCGAGGAAATCACCGTTGTACACTGCCTGGGCAGGATTGTGCGCGGTTACGACCACGTTCTTTTGTGCCCGGCTGCGCAGCAGGTAGGACGGAATGTCGTGCTCGACCTGACGCATGTGGACGCAATCGACGCCGCCGGAGTTGGAGCCTTGGTTTCGCTGCAAGCGGCTGGTGTTTATCTCAAGCTAATGAACCCCAGCCGACAGGTGCGAGAAATATTGAAGATCACCCACTTGGACACCATCTTCGAGATCTGCGAATCTCGCGAGGGTTTTGATGAAAAGAGTACGCTGCTAGGCGGTCAGACCTTCGAAGCAGCGCTGGAACTAAGAAGGGCAGACACATCACCCGTGTCTGTCCTTCTGCCGCCGCGATAACCAAGTTAGAAATAGAACTTGAGAGCAAACATGAGGTTCCTCGGATCCTGACTGCCCGTGATGTTGCCGAACGTGGTAGCTGACGGGGCATAGAACATGTTCGGCGCGGCCAGGTTGGGATGGTTGAATGCGTTCAGGAAATCGGCACGAAACTGCAAGCGCTTCGACTCGCCGAAGAGGAAGTTCTTTTGCAGACTCAGATCCAAGTCCACATAGTGAGGCCCGATGACCGGGCCCTGGGCCGGGCAGGTGCCAAAGGTCCCGGGCGCTTCCGGTGTGAATGTGTTATTTGCATTCGAAACCCACTGGAATTGATAGCCCGCTCCTGTGTTTACCATCTGGTGGGTGTACTGGACCGGACCATTGCAGTTCGGACGAGCGGAACCGGGTCCGGCACCGTCATTGCCTGTGAAGGTCCCCGAGTTGTCGGGTCCGTAAACCGCCAGGGGGAATCCAGCGTGATAGGAAAATATTGGATCAACCGACCAGTTTCCCACCACCGCGTTTACTGCCGCAGGCAGATCATGGCCGAAGGATTTTCCTCGTCCTACGGGCAGTTCGTAAAGTAGATAGCCGCTCACGACTTGGTTGGAATCATAGTAGCAGCGCGCCCAATTCGATCTCGGGTCATAGAGGTTCTGCCAATAGGGATACGAGCTTGTGGTCTCGGCATTCGTACTGTAGGTTCCATAGTACCCACTGTTGTTGGTCATGCATTTTCCCAAGGTGTAGGCAATCTGGCCTTCCAATCCTCTGCTGGCGCGCTTGAGTACTACTGCTTGCAAAGCGTCATAGCGCATGGTGCCGACCGATGCCGTATCGTAAACGTCGGCGAAGCTGTTCGGACCATAGCCGAGACTGTTTCCGCCAGAATCGACTCCGTTGAAACCGCCGATAAAGCCGGTGTTGCTGGTTCCCGGTTGCAGTTGACCGAGGTCCAATGGCACCACCAAGTGCGTAACCTTCTGACCAACATAACCAATTTGCGCAGTGAGCGTTTTTGTCAGTTCATGCTGGATCGACAGATTCCATTGTTCCCCGACTGCCGGCTGCACCACTGGATCCCAGGCGAACATAGTCGCTCCGACAACTGATTGGGGCTGCGGGGTGGCTCCGCCTGAGGCTCCAGCCTCTGTGGTATAAGGTGTGGCGCCTGAAGTGTAGTTGTTCGTTCCCCCGATCTGGGTTGGCGTGTATGGCGGATTACGAGGCAGACGCAGATTGGTCCCCGTACCCTCCAGATAGGATGAGACGCTAAACGCTCCACGGATAACGGTTTTTCTCTCAAATACTGCTGGAGTCCAGGAGAATCCAACGCGAGGCTCAAACTCTCCGAGGCCATCATATTTGCTACTGTAGAGGCCTCTACTGAAGCCGTTCTTGCCCACAATGCCGGTGGGGACGGGGCTGTTTCCGGGAAACTCCACGATGCCGGTCGTCTTATCGACATTCACCTGACGATTGTTGGTTTCGACCCATGGAGTGCGCGCCTCATAGCGCAGTCCCAGATTCAAGGTCAGGCTATCAGCTATACGCCAATCGTCCTGCGCAAAGCCGGCCAACAGCCAGTCCCTTTGATGGAAGCCACTACCCACTTCGCCTCGAGCCACGGAATCGGGCAAACCCAGAGCAAAGCTCGCGCCCGCATCTCCGCCAGATTGTCCATCGCCTGCTTCAGAGGTGTAGTTGTTGGTGAAGCCGATGTCGCCCAGTACTCCGGCATTGCCGGGATACGTAATATTCAAGCGGTATCGATTCATCTGGAATCCGAATTTTGTATTGTGGTGGCCGTGACTCCACAGAACATTGTCGGATACTTGCCAAACGGTGGAAGCGAACTTTTGGATGATCGTACCGTTTCCCAAACTGGAGTAATTGCCAATGCCGTTTCCGTTGCTAGCGGCACTGGTAAACGTGATACTAGGCAATCCACTGATACCCCCTTCGGTCGTACCGGCGATACCAGTGTTAGCTGCGAGCGCGGCGACGGACGAGGCAAAGGTCGTGTTGGGGCCGAAAGGTAAAACGTAGTTCACGCCAATGCGAAAATCGTTGAGCAGTGACGAAGTGAACGTGTGTGTCTCATCAAAAGCGGTGTTGTCGATGTGTGCTTCCGAACTCGAATTCCCACCGAGCAGGAAGGACGTCGTTAAAGGATCAATTTCCTTGCCCCGGGAGTAGCGGGCGAAAAGGCGATCCTTGGCAGAGACGTTGAAGTCGACTTTGACGTCTTCCTGGTCGTCGTTGTTCTGGCTTCCATTAAGAACCACAGCGCTATTGGGCGCACCGGGAGTGGGTTGCGGATAGAGTGGCGATGCCATGAGCACCTTGAAGGCGTTATCCAGCCGGTTGGGAGGAATAATGTTGCCCTGGAAAGGTACCGGGTTCCCGGATAGGACACAGGGTGTGCCGCTGACTCCTGTGCCTGGAGTACACGGGTCATAGATCTGCACGCCATTGGGATTTGCCGTGGTGGGGGTCAGCAGGGAGCTGAAATCTCCTCCGCGTTCGGCAGTTGACAAGACGGTGAGGCCGCCTGCAGCAGGTGGATGATCGAAGCGGGAACCTTGATAATCAGCGAAGAAGAACAGTTTGTTCTTGATGATGGGCCCGCCGATTGTGCCGCCAAATAGATTCCAGCGCATCTGTGCTTTCGGGAGACCGATCGTCCCTTGTGGATTAGGTAAGAATCCGTTTTGCCACGAGTTTGCATTGAATTTATCGTTGCGGATAAATTCAAACACATCGCCATGGAAGCTGTTGGTACCCGATTTTATTGAGGCGCTCACCACCCCGCCCTGAAAATTGCCGAATTCCGCCGATGCGTTCTGGGTGATGACATTGAACTCTTGAATGGCGTCGGGCGATGGGGTGAAACCCACTGCGTTTTCCGAAGCCTGATTGTTGTCCACGCCGTCGAGGATAAAATTATTCGACTCTTCGCGATTGCCATTGATATACGGGCGCCCGCCTCCATTGCCCGCTATCTGCTGCGAGGTTTGGGATCCAGTGTTCATGGTCTGCGGATCGATCGTAAGCGCGCCCGGACTAAGCAGCGTCAACTGCACGAAGTTACGCGAGGCGAGCGGTAGATTGTCGTTTGTCTTGGAATCGATCAGGGTTCCTACTTGCGCGCTATCCGTCTGCAAGTTCGGCACGGTATCGATAACTTCCATAACCTCGTTTACACCTTTGAGCCGGAGTTTGAAGTTGAAGCGGGCGATTTGATCGAGCACCAACGTGACCGCGGACTGCTTAGTTGTCTGAAATCCAGTCGAGGTTACCGTTATTTCGTACGTGCCAACCGGCACGCGCTGAAGATTGAAGACGCCGTCGGAATTAGTTTCGGTCGCGTAGGCGGTGCCGCGCTCCACATCGCGAGCCACTACCGAAGCGCCAACCACGGAAGCCCCCGAAGGATCGGTCACACTTCCAGTGATAGCGGCGGTGACTTCCTGCCCCCAAGCGGGGCTCACCGCGAAAAATGTGGCGAACAGGGTTGCGAACAACGTTCGAGCGATTATCGAGAACGCCTTCGACTGTGTCATTTCCGTCTCCTTTTCAAGCCTTCTCCTGGCGTGACTTTCAAGTCCATCTTGCCAACCACCAGCCAACCACGATCCATTCCTGCCAAACGCCGCGCCGCTTGCGCGGAAAATACGGACGCGCGAACCCTCTGCGCTCTACTCCTTCATGACGCCGTACTG
>DATNKA010000928.1:0-3122 GCA_035603655.1 Candidatus Acidiferrales bacterium
ATCGGTTCGGCCGGCTCACGGAGAACGGCCACAAGTGTCTCCGCTGCCGTGCTTCTCTGAAAGGCACGCTTTCCGGTTACCATCTCGTAGAGCACCAGGCCGAGCGAGAACTGGTCTGAGCGAAAATCCAGCCCACCTCCGCTGACCTGCTCGGGCGACATGTATCCCACCGTCCCCAGAACCAGACCTGCTGGAGTGTGCGAGGTGGACAAGTTGAATATATCCGACCGGCCTCCGCCGGATGATGCGAGCTTGGCGAGGCCGAAGTCGAGAATTTTGACGAAGCCGTCGTGCGAGACCATCAGATTCTCGGGCTTCAGATCTCGGTGAGTGATGCCCGCTTCATGAGCTTTGGTCAGCCCTTCAGCAATCTGGGTCGCGATTTCAATTGCCTTTCGCATCGGCAGCAAACTGGAGCCGAGTAGCTCGCGCAGTGTCTTGCCCTCCACTAGTTCCATCGCGATGTAGTGACAGGAACGGACTTGTCCAAGTTCGTAGATGGTAACTATATTGGGGTGGTTGAGGGCAGATGCGGAGCGTGCTTCTCGCTCGAAGCGGTGCAACCGCTCATGGTCTGCGGAGAACGCGGCGGGTAGAAGCTTGATCGCAACAATGCGTTCCAGGCGTAGGTCTCGCGCCCGATATACCTGGCCCATCCCGCCGCTACCCAGCAACTCGATAAGCTCATACGGTCCGAGCTTCGTACCAGAAGAAAGGACGGGCGGCGGGGTCAACTGTAGAACTTCCGACGCGTCTGCACCCAGGAATGAGCTTCCGGCCTCGTCGTGAGAAGCGATCAAGGACTCCAGTTCGCGGCGCAGATCGGTATCCGCCCCACACGCTGCGCCAAGGTAGGCTTCCCGCTCCTGTGACGCCAGACACAGAGCTTGCTCCAGAATTTCTTTGGTCCGTTCCCATCGTTCCGAACTCATGTTCGGGAGCTCCGGGATATCTCCCTATGCAGCCAGGCTCGGGCCGTAGTCCAGTCGCGTTGCACAGTCGCGGTCGCGATCCCCATCACCTCGGAGGTTTCCTCCAATGAAAGGCCGGCAAAAAAACGCAACTCCACTACACGGCTCTGCCGCGGATCGACCTCAGCAAGGGCTTTGAGGGCATCATCGAGCGCGACGACATCGACGCTTTTGCGCTGGGGTAAACCTACAGCATCGTCTAGTGCGAGCATGCAGACGCCGCTGCCACGTTTGGAGGCTCGATGGCGGCGAGCGTAGTCCACCAGGATCTGGCGCATGAGTTGCGCTGCGATGGCGAAGAAATGCGTGCGGCTCTCCCACTTCGGCAGATTCTGGCCGATTAGCCGAAGATAAGCCTCATTCACTAGCGCCGTGCTCTGCAGAGTGTGGTGAGGACGTTCATTCCTCAGGTGGTGGTGGGCCAGACGGCGCAGTTCCTCGTAAACCAAGGGCAGCAACGCGTCTGAGGCGCTGCGTTCGCCAGCGCGCCAGCCCTGCAACAGTTTTGTAACCTGACTCGGATCCTCATGCGCCACCAGATTCGCCCCGAGCGCGCAGGGAGCGCTGGCTGTGTAGCCTATCCCTTCCCGTTTCGCCTGTCAACGCTGAGGTGAACCTGCATTCTGAAAAATGATTCCCCTTCAATGATCAAATCCGCCGGCGTTTTCCGCCGTTACATACAGGGGGATTATGAAACTCGATACCAGAAGCAAGTCGAGATGATTTCCCCAAAGAGAATCACGACGTTACGAAAGAGAAACACTAACCCACGCGGAGGATCACATGAAACTCAAACACAGCTCAAAGTCAGAAGGCTCTCTATCAACCACAACACCCTTGTCCGTCAATGTAACCAGAAAGGATCAAATGAAAATCAAGACGAAGTTCGGTTTGCTCGCTGGCTGTTTAGTATTTGCCTGTGCGACGTATTCGATGGCGCAAGGAAATTCAACCCACAACTCCGAGAATGGGCAGGCAATGCAGGAACATGCCTCTTCAGCTACGCTGGTGCAACTGGTTCGCAAAGGAACGAGGCAGTACATCGACGTCAACAACGCCACTGCGGCTGGGTACGGACCATTTCTAGGTTGCGTCGCCGGTACCGACCACGGGGCGATGGGCGTGCACTACGTCAACGGCACGCTGCTCGGCAATCTCACTCTCGACGCCTCGCAACCGCAGGCCCTCATCTACGAGCCTTTCAATGGCAGGATGACTCTCGTAGGCGTCGAGTTCATCCTGGACTCGGCGAGCTGGCTCGCTGCCAATAACAACACTCCTCCGGTGCTCGACGGGCAGGTCTTCAATTTCGTGGGTGCCCCCAATCGCTTCAACATTCCTGCATTCTTCGAGCTCCACGTCTGGGCTTGGCGCGATAACCCGCAAGGCGCGTTCGTGGACTGGAACAACCACGTGAGCTGCGCAGGTCAATAGATCGATGAGATGCGCGGCGTGACCTCCCCGGTCTTTTGTACTTGGACATTTGGGTAGCCTTCGCTGGGGTGTGGGTATGTGGGAAACGCGTAAGCTTTTTCCGCATCTCCATTCCCCGGTCCGCTTGGGCGAGATGGCTTGTTGTGTCGGTGGCCTGGAGCCCCGGCCATCCTTAGGATGCGCCTGGATGTCGAAGTAAAACCATACAGAGCACTCGGAGGGCGGACCCATCTTTGGACTGTTGTGAATAGTTGTGAATATAACTGACGCCTGTGATCAGATACTAAAATTCTTCGCCACTAAAACTAAGACACGGGGTATTACCATGCCGAAGTTTGTTATCGAAAGAGAAATTTCAGAAGAGGGCAGGCTTTCGTCGGGACAACTCCAGGCAATATCGCAGAAGTCGTGCGGAGTTCTGCGAGAGATGGGTGCTCAGATTCAGTGGGTTCTGAGCTACGTCACGGACGACAAAATCTACTGCATATACGTTGCCCCCGATGAAAACGCGGTACGTAAGCATGCCCAGCTGGGCGGTTTTCCGGCCAACCGAATCTCCCGAATTCGGTCGGTGATCGATCCGACAACCGCAGAGTAGCCGCAAAAGTTCAGTGGTATCGACACGAACCCTGACAGACCTTCGACTTCTCCGCCGACGCCCAGCACGCTGCTTTCAGCGAGGCGAAGTTGGAAAGTTGGAGATGCTTGGCGAGTTTG
>DATNKA010000929.1:0-12986 GCA_035603655.1 Candidatus Acidiferrales bacterium
TGCAGAACCAATTCACGAGATTTGCGACGCGTACCCATAAAGAAAATTGCCAGTGGCTAGTGCCCGTTGCCAGTTTACTGTAGGAAGGTTACCTGCGCCGCTTCGTCTTGACCTTCACGCCTTTGGGCTTGTCATTCCGACCATTCGCGGAGCGAGGCGGAGGCACCTGCTTCTTGCTGACAGCTGAGGGCTGATGGCTGATAGCTCGGCCCAGCGACGCCATCTCCACCGCCGCCAACGCCGCCTCGAACCCTTTGTTCCCCATCTTCAATCCAGCGCGATCGATCGCCTGTTCCAAGTTCTCACAAGTAAGCACACCGAACGCATGCGGCACGCCAGTCTCCTGTGCCGACTGCCCAATCCCGCGCGTCACTTCGTTTACGATCACGTCATAGTGCGCAGTATCTCCCCGCAGCAGACAACCGAGACAAATCACCGCGTCGTACTTCTTCGTCTCTGCCAGCTTCCGCGCCGCCAGCGGAATCTCAAACGCCCCCGGCACGCGTACCAGTTCAATATTTTTTTTGTCCGCGCCCGAGCGCGCCAATCCGTCAATCGCGCTCAGCAACAACCTCTCGGTGATAAACGCATTGAAGCGGGAAACGACAATCGCAAAGCACCGGCCCGAAGCGTTTAGCGTCCCTTCAATCGCGCGGAACTGCGCCTCCGGAAGAACTTCCCCAACAAAATGCTTATTGTCTTTCTTCTCCGTGGCTCTCTCTCCGTGGTGCGTTCGCTCTTACTACCCCGTGGTAAAGCCTTTGACTTACTTCCCCTTAAACTGAGCCGCCCGCTTCTCCAGAAACGCCGTCGTGCCTTCCTTCTTATCCTCAGTCGCGCAAGCCACGCCAAACAAAACCGCCTCCAGGTACAATCCCTCGCTCAAAGTCATCTCCATACCCTTGTTCACGGCCTCCATGGAGTACTGCACCGCCAGCGGCGCATTCGCCATGATCTTCCCCGCGATCGCCTCCGCCCGCGGAATCAACTCAGCCGCGACCGTGACCTCATTCACCAGTCCGATGCGATGGGCTTCCTGCGCCGTGATCATCTCGCCCGCCAGCACCATCTGCATCGCGATGCCCTTGCCCACCAGTCGCGGCAAACGCTGCGTCCCGCCATAGCCTGGAATAATTCCGAGCTTCACTTCAGGCTGCCCCAGCTTCGCATTTTCGCTGGCCAGCCGCATCGTGCAAGCCATCGCAATCTCGCACCCACCACCCAGCGCAAATCCGTTAATGCACGCGATCACTGGCTTTCCGAGATTTTCAATCAAGTTCAGAACGTTCTGCCCGCGATGGGTATATTCCTTGCCGGAGACGGCATCGTGCTTGGCCAGCTCCGCAATGTCAGCGCCCGCGATGAACGCCTTCTCCCCCGAGCCAGTAAGAATGACAACGCGAATCGCCGCATCATGCTTAATGTCATGAAAGGCCGCGCGCAGATCCTCCATGGTGGCCATGTTCAGCGCATTCAAAACCTTCGGCCGGTTCACGGTGACGTAGGCAATCGAGTTCTTCTTTTCGAGGAGTATGTTTTCGAAGTTCATAAATTAATCTGGACCGGATTTATGTTGTGCAACGCAGACGGTTTTGCTCCGACCGAATGTATAGCACTTACGGTGACTGCCATGCTAGCCATTCGCCTTCCCGAGAAAATCGAGAAACGCCTCGGGCATCTCGCCAAACGAACTGGACGCACCAAGACTTACTACGCTCGCGAAGCGATCCTGCAACATCTCGAAGAGCTCGAAGCCATTTACCTCGCCGAGAAGCGCCTGCAAGCCATGCGCTCGGGCCGCAGCCGCACCCTCCCACTCGAAAAAGTAATGCACGGCTATGGCCTCGACACAAAATGGACGATGGAGATCGAGCCCGCAGCGCAAAGAGAGCTCGATAAGCTGGATAAACCTGTCGTCCACCACATTCTCAAATTTCTCCACCAACCAATCGGGAAACTCGATAAGCCGCGGTAAATCAGCGAAAGGCTCCAGGGCACGCTAAGCGAGTTCTGCAAGTACCGCGCTGGAGACTACCGCCTTATCTGTTTCCTGGAGGATGATCGGTTCGTCATGCTGGTTCTGCGCGTCGGTCACCGGAAGGAAATTTATTCTCGATGAGCTATTATTTTTTTTGCGCCACCGCCGCCACGTCGTCCTTGCTCAACTCGCAACTGATGCAGCGCCGGGTCCACAACCGGTTTCCAAATATTTTCCCGCAGCGCGGACACTTCCATTCCGTAAGCCACCACGCCCCCGCCAGGTACACCCCCATCCAGCCCAAAAGAATGGCAAAATCGGCAGGTTCGCCCAGTTTTAGCTTCCCCAGCATTAAACCCAGAAATACGAAACTCGCAAACAGCACCACCACCAGATTCCGCCGTGCGACATAGCTGTGCCATGCGCGGCGATAGGTTTCCACATCCTGCGGACCGCCTTCGCCCGGCATCCGGTCGGTTTTTCTCCGTCTGAACATGGAGTTCTATCTATAGAAAGCGATTCTACAGTTTATTCGCCTTGGGGCTATTCGGGTCCGAATAATCGTAGAACCCTTTACCAGTCTTCTTCCCGTACCAACCGGCCATTACCAGCCGCTTCAGCAGCGGAGGCGACGCAAACCGCCGCTCCTTG
The DNA here is from genome assembly GCA_035603655.1 of Candidatus Acidiferrales bacterium. Taxonomy (GTDB): domain Bacteria; phylum Acidobacteriota; class Terriglobia; order Terriglobales; family Acidobacteriaceae; genus Sulfotelmatobacter. Next base: position 2,630 of record DATNKA010000929.1, read on the forward strand.
AACTCGTCATACATCACGTGCGTAATGTAGTAAGTAGTATCGAGCCCCACAAAATCCAGCAGCGTAAACGGTCCCATGGGGTAACCACATCCCAGCTTCATCGCGTTATCAATGTCTTCAATCGACCCCACACCCTCTTCATACGCGCGGATGGCATCGAGCAAATACGGCACCAGCAGCCGGTTGACGATGAATCCTGTTTTATCCGACGTGCGCACCGGTACCTTGCCCAACTTCTTGCCAAACTCGTAGGCCGTCTGGTAAACCTCGTCGGCCGTGGCGATCGTGCGCACCACTTCCACCAGCTTCATCAGCGGCACTGGATTGAAAAAGTGCAGCCCGATGAACCGCTCCGGCCGCTTCACCGCAGTCAAAAGCTCGGTCACCGAAATCGAAGACGTGTTCGAAGCGAAGATCGCGTCCTTCTTGACCACGCCATCGAGCGACGCATACATCTTCTTCTTCTCTTCCACATTCTCAATGATGGCCTCAATAATAATGTCGCAATCAGCCAGGTCCGCCTTGTTAGTCGTCCCCTTGAAGCGCATGCGGATCGCTTCTTTCTGCTGCGCCGTGATCCCGCCCTTCTCGACCGGGCGCTCGGCAAACTTCGCCAGGGATTTCTCGATCCCGGCAAAACCTTTGTCGAGGAATTTCTGATCGACTTCGAGAACCGTCACATCGAAACCGGCGGTTGCGCAGACTTGCGCAATGCCGGAACCCATCAGGCCACAACCGAGCACACCAACCTTACGGATTTCCATGATTGCTTCCTTCATACACAAATTTGCCTTGTCATTCTGAGCGAGCGAAGAACCTGCGCACTCTTGCCGACAGCACCGGCATGCGTGGCCGGGTTCTCACTTCGGTCTCGCAGGCGACGTAGTTTGTTCAACGACGATTTGCAATTCCAGCCAGCCGCAGTGCACCCGCTCATTTAGGGCAACGTAAACCCTTGACCGGGAACTTGACGTTCGCGAGTCTGCGCAGGCGCGATCATCTCAGTTCATACTCTCCACTATCATCGCAATTCCCTGCCCGCCGCCGATGCAAGCTGTAGCCAGCCCATACTTTTTCTTCCGCCGACGCAATTCATACAGCAACGTAATCACCAGCCGCGTCCCGGTAGCGCCCAGCGGATGCCCCAAGGCAATCGCCCCGCCGTTCACATTAACCTTCTCGCGATCCAATCCCAACTCCTTCTCAACGGCAAGATATTGGGCCGCGAACGCTTCATTCACTTCAATGAGATCAATGTAGTCGAGCGACAATCCGGCCTTTTGCAGCGCCAACTTCGTCGCCGGCACCGGACCACGCCCCATCACCTTGGGCTCAACTCCGGCAATGCCCCAGCTCACAATGCGGCCCAGCGGCTCGATACTCCGCTTGCGCGCCTCCTCCAACGACATCAACACCACCGCCGCCGCGCCATCTACAATCCCGCTGGCGTTTCCGGCAGTCACCGTGCCGGGCTTTCCAGAGCCTTGGCCGAACGCAGCTTTTAGTTTTGCCAAACCCTCCATCGTGGTCTGCGGACGGCGGTGGTCATCTTCGGTGAGCGATTCTCCCATAGCCTCGCCTTTCGAATTTCGCAGTGGCACCGGAACCAACTCTTGCTGAATGCGTCCGTCTTTATAGGCGGCATCGGCTTTCTGCTGCGAGCGCAGCGCGAACTCATCCTGGGCCTGTCGCGTGATTCCCTGCTGCTCGCCGTATAACTCCGCCGTGTTCGCCATGTACAACCCGCAATAGCTGTCGAGCAGCGCCACCATCAGCGAATCTTCCAGCTTGCCGCCGGGAGAGAGTGTAAATCCGTCGCGCCCGCGAATCACAAATGGAGCCTGCGACATGGCCTCCATCCCGCCCGCCAGCACAATCTTCGCCTCCTCCAGCTGAATCATCTGCGCCGCATTCACGATCGCCTGCATTCCCGAGCCGCACAGCCGGTTCACCGTCAGCGCCGGAGTCTCAATCGGCAGTCCGGCGCGCAATCCCACATGCCGCGCCCCATAGAGCGCGTCCCCCGAAGTCTGCTGCGCGTTGCCAAACACCGCGTGATCGAATTCCTTGGCATCGATCCCCGCCCGCTCGATTGCCCCCTTGCCAGCAACCGCGCCTAATTCCTGCGCGCTGAAATCCTTCAACTTGCCGCAATAGCGGCCAAAGGGCGTGCGCGCCCCACTTACAATAGCGATATCTCCCGGTTTCAACATGATTTCCTTACAGACGCGCTCTCAGAGCGGAATAAAAGTGATCGTCAAACTGGTTAGTGTAGCAGCGCGAAAGGAAGTTTGACCACAGTCGGTCCGCCGGACACTGGCTCATTTCGGGGTATGAGCCATTTTGCTTTAGTAGGGGTTGCCATTGGGGCCTGATTCCCGAGTAGGGACTTTTCGTACTCTCTTGGCGAGGCGAGCGCCTGAGGAGCGGAGGCTCGGCGGAGGATGAGCGAACGACGCCCTGTGCTAGTACCCTTTAATGCAGCTTCAGTAGTCTAGCTAAAGTCTGGCCGGCGTTCTTTCTGATCACCGGGTCGGTAGCCTGCTCGCGCCTTACGAGCACGCACCGGATGGCGGTATTCACGGTTGTCTATGGCCCAGGCGAAGATCCTTACGCCACCGCCCCCGCGGCCAGTGCCGCCCCCAGCGCCACAACCTTCCCCGGCCCCTGCACCAGAGAGGTCGCCAGCGCATGCTCGGCGCGATTGATCACTTCCGTCACAATGTCCACGGGATCGTAGCTCTCCCGCACCACGGCCTCGGCCAGGCCCGCCGAAAACTCCAGCGAGTGGCCTTTGGCGGACTCATCCTTACTCGGCAATCTGACCTCAGCAATTACCTTGCGCAATTTCTCGACCGCGAGCAGCGCCTCTTTCTCCGCCGTGTCCCCGAGAATCAGCGCGATGGTCGTTGTATCGTAGCGAAACGCCAGATCATTTGTGCGGATATTGGTAGCGAACTGTTGCCCAATTTTTTCCATCACGGCTTCAATCGCGGCCTCGCCATATTCCTTGAGCAGCGCGGCGCTGCGCCCGAACTGCAGCAGCAGCACGGAAAGCGGAGACGCGTTCTGCGCCGCGCGCTTGCTCTCTGCCAGCAGCAAATCCAGATAAGAACCCCGCTTCAGCAGACCTGACTTCTCGTCGGTCACGGAAAGATTTTTCACCAGCCGGCGCAGACCCGCGTTGTTCAGCGCAATCACCATCTGGTCGGCCAACGTCTTCAGCACCACCGCATCGGTTTGCGGCCAGGCTCGCGGTTGGTTGTGCAAAAGCGCCAGCAGTCCAACTGAATCGTCCCCATTGCTCAAGGGAAGCGCCATCACCGCCATCGCGCCCAATTCGGCCACCGCATTGCGTGCCCCCTGCAGCTCTGCCGACCTCTGCGCGTCCGCGATGATCACGGGCTCGCTCGAAGGCGAGGACAACGACAGATCCTGCAAGGCGCACATGACTTCCTTGATCACTCCAGAACTGCCAGCTTTCACTCCCCGGCTGCAAAACTCCTGCACCGCCGTGGGCGTCGAGCCCGGCGTGCGCATCATCGCCACGCAGCGCGATACTTCCCAATGTGCGCCGATTTCGTTAACCGCCGTCGTCAGCACCGACGCAGCCGTTGTCTGGTGATACAGCTTGCGCGTGATCTCCGCGACGCGGGTCACGTTGCGCATCTCCGCCGCTGGATCCGGCGCCGCTGGCGCAACCGGAGCAGCAGGAATCGGCGCCGCTGGAGCCACCACCGCCGCCACCCTGGGCGCGGCCCCCGCATAGCTCGGCGTTACGCCCGCGGAAAGATAAAGCCGCTGCAAATCTTCGTTGCGTTCTTCTTCGCGCGGGAATAGCTCCTGAATTCTCTGCAGCCGTTCCACCGCCTTGTTGCGCATTCCATACTGCACCAGGATCTCCGCCTGCAACATCAGATCTTGCAGCGTCGACGCCCCCAGCGTTGCTTCGACTTCATGCGCAGCCTCTGTGGTCGCCTTAACTACCGGAGTAAATCGTGAGGCAATCGCCTCAAATTTTTTATTTTCAATCTTTCCTTTCAACATCTCCAAACGCTTGGTATGTCCCGACTCGTAAGGATCTACCTCCGCCGCCCGGTCCAGACATTCCGCGGCTTTGGAAAACTCCGCTGTGCCGCAATACACGTCGAAAAGCTTTAACAATGTCTGGCAGTAATCCCCCTCGCGGTTGGAGGCGTTGAAGAGTTCACTGAGAAACTCCAGCATTACGGGAGACGCCCGCCGCGTCGACGCGATATCCTGCATCACCGCTACAAACTGTCGCCGCTCCCCGCGCTTTGCCTGAAACTGCCCCAGCTTGCGCGCCAGCGATACTGCCGCGTCATCCTGTTCCGCATCCACCAACTGCCCGATCAGCGCCGTTACCTGCGACATCCGGTTGGGATTCTGCTCAAACTGCTGCCACACTAGGGGCTCAGCATCGGCATACCTTCCCGCCGCCAGCAAAGCCTCCGCATAAATATCGCGCAGCTCCGGCGAGGTCTTACCCGCATTCACCTGCGGCTCCAGAATGAAGATCGCAGCCCCAATCTGTCCCTGACCAAGCAGGCTCTTTCCGTAGGCCAGCGCAATCACTTCATCGGACGAATCTTCCTGATATGCGCGCTCGTACCACTGCGCAGGATCTCCCCCCTCGGCGGTCGTCAGTTGGGCTACACGCTTGAAAGCTACCGCCGCAGCCTTGCTTTCCCCCAGCTCAGAAGAAAGTTCCGCGACCCGCAACAAATTTGCTTGAATCGGCTCCAGCGTTACTAACCGCGCCAGCACCGGCAATGCATCCTTCTTGTCTTCGAGCTTGGCCAAATCGCTCAATGCGGATTCATATGTGCCCACTGCCAGCTTTTTGTTCGATCCTTCCAGCAGCTGTCCGAAGCGGAATTTCTGCTGCCACGTCGGACTACCATGCCGCGCCAGTTTCTTATAAGTCAGGCTGGCCCGGGTGGCGTCTCCACCATTCACCTGCCGCTCAAACAACTCGCCCAGCAGCCGCACCGCATCGCGGCCCCGGTTCTGGGACAGACACAGGTCCGCCGCCAGTTCACCCACCTTATCGTTTTCGGGGTCGTCCCGCAGGACCAGCAGATATTCTTCCAGGGCTTCAGCGGCCTTACCCTTCTGCAGAAGTTTTTCGGCACGCTCCACCCGCCGCGTCAGTTCGGCTCGGTCCGCACGCGTTGTGATCTCAGCCATGGGTCGGAGGTAGGCAGACTACCGCTGCTACGATTCTAGGAGCCACCCCCAGTGCCAGCAATCCGCAAGGTTCCGCCAGCGATTACGAAAGTCACAGGGGCCGTCCCTGGCTTTGCGATGTGTGTCCCGTCTCCCCTGTATTAAAAGGCCTTAGCCTGCCCTTGGGAGAATCCATCCCGATTTGTTATCGTTTCCCATGCCTCTTGTCCCCTCCCCTCCGGAGGTTGCCCAGGAACAAGTCCACGAACAAGGTCTCCATCATCAACTGACCGTTGGACAAATGACCATGGTGGCGGTCGGCGGCTCTATTGGCACCGGACTCCTTCTCGGCTCCGCTGCTGCCCTGGAGATTGCCGGCCCCAGCGTGATCGTCAGCTATGTCGTCGCGGCTTTCATCGCTTACACCGTCGCCATGGCTCTGGGTGAGTTGGCCAGCATGCACCCCGCGGCTGGATCCTTCGCCATCTATGGCGAGCTTTATCTCAATCAATATCTGGGATTTCTCTGCCGGGCCGCGTACTGGGCGTCGATCGCATTCTCCATCGGAGCCGAACTTGTCGCCTCTGCCACCTATATGACCTACTGGCTCCCCGCAGTCCCGGGAGAAATTTGGGTGATTGTCTTCTCTGCCTTGCTGTTGCTGGTTAACCTGCGCAGCGTCGGTTCCTTCGGACGCTTCGAATTCTGGTTCTCCATGATCAAGTTCGCCACCATTGTGGCCTTCATCCTGGCCGGAGCTGCCTTAATGTTCAGTGGCCACGTGACACCGCAGTACAACGCTCACGGGGGATTCCTTCCCAAGGGCCCAATCGCTCCGCTGCTCGCAATATTCCTCGCAATCTACGCTTTCGGTGGCGTCGAGATGCTCGCCGTGACTACCGGCGAATCGCGTTCGTCCCAAGACATCCCCCGCGCCGCGCGACTCACATTCTTTCTTCTCGCCGGCCTTTACCTCGGCGCCATCATTGTCCTTGTCGGCGTGATGCCCTGGAATCACGCCGGCGTCACTGAGAGCCCCTTTGTCAGCGTGCTCCGCCTTACCAAAATTCCGGCCGCCGCCTTCTTCATGAATTTCGTTGTGCTCACCGCCGCTCTTTCCGGAGCTAACGCCAAACTCTATGTCGCCTCGCGCCTGCTGTTTTCCATGGGGCGCACCAGATGGGCTCCTCGAAGCCTCGGCAAGTTAAACGCCTCGGGATCGCCGCGTCTCGCCTTACTGGTCTCTTCTTACGGAATCGTGACCGCGGTTATCATCGAAAACTGGGCCCCGAAGCAAGCCTTCCTCTACATCATGGGAGCCGCATTCTCCGGGCTGATCCTTTCCTGGATCGTGTCGTTGGCAGCTCACGTCAGCTTCCGCTGGCGCCTCACGCGCGAACAAGTCGCTGCCCTGCCCATGCGGTCTCCTCTCGGAGTTTGGGGATCGGTGCTCGGCTTCGTCCTGGTCTCCGCCGCCGTTCTTCACACTCTTCTCGCATCGCGCGTAAACGAAATCGGCGGACTCACATTCCTCGTTATACTGACGGTCGCTTATATCTTTCTTAAGCGCAGTCGCCAAGCAAGATAAGGTTGCGGTTGTGCAGGGACAGCCGGGCAGCAAGGTGCGGGCCAAGTGCGGCCTGAATCGATCTATCCCCGATCAGGGCTGGGCTGAATTGCGGCGACAGCTGGAATACAAGCTGGCGCGGAACGGCGGCCGGCTGATCGCCGTGCCGGCGGTCAATACCAGCCGGACCTGTCCGGAATGCGGGTGCAGCGGTCAAGGCAACCGCCAGACTCAGGCTCGGTTCTACTGTCCGGAATGCGGCTAGGAAGCCAACGCCGATCTGGTAGCAGCAATCAATGTAGGAAGGGCTGGACTAGGCCGGATCGCCTGTGAACTGAACCATGAAGTCAGTCGTCAGCCGCCGGAACCCACCTCGGTCGCGCCTAGCCGCGACCCCTGGAATCCCCCTCCTTCCGGTTCCTTCAGGTGGGGGTGGACGCCAAGTTCCATTACCAACGTAAGCCCAAGCGCTGCTTTTCTGCTGCCAGCTCCGAACCGCTCCGCTAGCCTCGATGCAGGGTGCGTCCCCAGACCCACCCGACCGGGCCGAACCCTTGATCCTCTCTGAATTGATTCTGCCTAAATTGATTCTGCCGACACTGGTGCTCCATTCGAACGAGCCCATTCGCCCCATTGTCTGGTGCGCGATCGGGCTATGCGCCGGGCTCTATCTTTTTTTCAATGGCTTCCGCTTGCTCCAACGTCGACGTCTCATCCTTGATACTCCGGTTTCGAAAATCCGGAGCGCATCCATGGGGATGGTCGAACTCAGTGGCCTCGCCGCCGGACCCTACACTATCGTCGCGCCCGTCACCGAGCGCCCTTGCTACTACTTCCGCACCATCGTCTGGGAGTGGAAACGGCAGGGCCGCAGCAACCAGTGGGTTAAAGTAGCCGCGGAGTGCATGCACGTCCCCTTCTTTCTCGACGACAACACGGGCAAGGTGATGATCGATCCTCGCGGCGCCGAACTCGACCTTCATCGCGACTTCCAGGAGCAATTCTGCGATTCATTCTTCACCACAAAGGAAGAAGTGCCGTCAAATGTGCGTACGCTGCTCCTACGCCATGGCATCAGCACAAGCAATAAAATCAAAGTCGAAGAATTCTGCATCAAGCCGAAGAACTCGCTATTTCTGCTGGGAACACTGGGAGACAATCCTGGCCTCGAACTCGCTCCGCAACCCATCGCGGATGACGAACACAACACCCTCACCACCGGCGATGCACTCTGGTTCAATCCGGTGCGGGTTGTTCGGGAAAGTTCCGTACTGTCTTTCGCAATTGGGGGCGGTGACAGCGCCAGCTTTCAAGAACCAGCAAGCACGGCATCGACTCACGCGATCAAACTTTCTCCAGACCCCGGTCCAGCAAAATTGGCGGACATGACACATCAGCAGAAAGTCGCCGCCGCCTTGGTGAAAGCGGGCGTCTCGAACCCAGCCGCGTGGGCGGCTGCCGGAGTCACATCGGGCACCGCTGCGGTCAATACGAAGGACTCATCCCAGGGAGACGCCTCCGACCCAACCGACGGCTTCGACCCTCACCCGCCCGTGGTTCTCATGAGGGGAAAGAACAATTCAAACTTTCTGATCTCCTGGCGCAGCCAGCGCGCGATAGCCCGCTCGCTTGGCTGGAAATGCGCTCTCATGATCTGGGGTGGTCCCGCACTCGCCCTGCTGTGCCTCTACGGTATTCTCACGCTCACGCATTAAATCCCGATTTTTCCCGTCATCCCGAGGGCAGCGAGGGACCATGGTTCCCTTAATGTCACTCTGCTCTCAATCCGCTCTAGTACAATGCTTCCGTGAGTAATGCCGTTCGCATCGGAATTCTCGGCGACTTCAATCCTGAATTTCCTTCCCACCATGCCACGACAGATTCCTTGCAACACGCCGCTCGTAAACTAAATTCGGACGTCGAGTCCGAGTGGATCCCCACGCCGTCCCTCACTGCTGCCGGCGCGGAGAAAGTTCTCGAATCGTTCGACGGACTGTTGGCAGCGCCCGGCAGTCCCTACAAGAGTTTCGCGGGCATGCTCAAAGGCATCGAGTTCGCCCGCCGCCGCGACTGGCCCTTTCTCGGCACTTGCGGAGGTTTTCAGTACGCTCTGATCGAATTCGCCCGCAACGTCCTGGGTATCGTTGACGCAGACAGTGCGGAAAATAACTCCGGCTCCAAGAACATCATCATCTATCCGGTCGCCTGCGCCGTCCCGGATCGCAAAGGCAATGCGCCCAAACTTTCCGGCACCATGCCCGAGATCCGACTGCGCCCCGGCTCCTACCTGCAGTCTTTTTACGGCAAGGAAAAAGAAATCGTCACCGAAGAATTTTTCTGCAACTTCGAAGTCAATCCCGAATACGAATGGGCCACCATGGAAGCCGGGTTCCCGGTAGTGGCTCGCGGAGCCCAGGGCGAAATCCGCGCCATCGAATCCCCTACTCACCGCTTTTTCATCGCGACGCTCTTCCAGCCCCAACTATCGTCCACAGAAAAAACTCCGCATCCCGTAGTCCTGGCCTTCGTGCAGGCCGCCGCCGATTGGGGACGCAAGAAGCTCGACGACAGCGTGCTCGAGTAGTGCTCTGCAGTAAAAAGTTTTTCACGATTACCAAAGTCGCAGCACTCGCCTCGGTCCTGTCTCCTCACCTTGCGCATCTAGGGGCGCCACTCCCCTCTCGCTAGACTTCCTCCGACGACAAAATACAGGCGCAAGGTTTTGATCGCGCGCCTGTACGCGCGCCGAGGAGCCGAACCCGCATGCCACTGCAGTGGATCAACTCGTTCCCCATCTCGCTCTCTACTCTCGTCAGCTATATTCCGCTCATTGCCACCGTCGTGACTTGCATGTTCAGTGTGATTTTGGCCCGCGCAACCCTGCGTTACGTCGAGTCAACCGACAAAGGATTAGCTCTCGCTCGCGAGGGCTTCGAGCGCGAATGGTCGCCGGATCTGCACATCAAACTCGAGCGCGTCTCTGCCACGGAGGCCAACATAGTCGTTACCAACCTGGCCAAAAGTTCTGTCCTGTTGCAGTTGCTGCAGTTGCGCAGACTCTCGCATGCAGTCCCTTCCGAGCGTTGCCGCCTGAACGATCCCCTGGTCGGAGGAACGACCTGGACGCAGGCGATGGGCCGGCGGATCCTCGCCTGCACCGAAAAGGACTTCGAAGGTCCGATCGCGGCGTCGATGACCTTCTATTGCGCAGGACGTATGTTCCGCACGGATTGGTTTCGTTCCCAAATACAGGTGCGCGACGGCCGCATCCTCAGCCTCGAACCCAGCAACATCCCCGCCCGCCGAACCCGTGTGATTGAACACAAAGGCCCAGACCGCCGCCGTGAATTCGTGCAGGACGTAACCGCCTCTGCAGCTGCCGACAAACCTGATAAGAGACGAAACCAGAAGTCTTTTGTGACCGGCGCTTGAACGAGAAGACTAGAAAGCAATTCAATCGGAGAATCCCTTGGTGATTTTGGGTGGCGCAGCCCTTCAACGCTTGCGATCAGCACCTGCCATAGCGCAGGGCTTGAGCCCCCCGGTACTCTGTTTGCCCGCCAACCCTGATTAGATCCCTAAAGCTTTTTCCGACTTCCG
>DATNKA010000930.1:0-11248 GCA_035603655.1 Candidatus Acidiferrales bacterium
CACCCCGGGGCAGGATCGATTTCCGGGATTGGAATCTGCGCTCCGGGACCGCTCGATCCGCGGACCGGAATTGTCATCAATCCTCCAAATCTGCCGGCCTGGCGAAATTTCCCCCTCGCAGCCGAGATATCAAAAATCTACAGCTTGCCGGTTCGAGTCGACAACGACGGCAATGCAGCTGCGCTGGCGGAGGCTTTGTGGGGTGCTGGTCGGGGCTTTCGCAACGTCTTCTGCGCCACCATCGGCACCGGTATCGGAACCGGAATTGTATTCGATCGCCACATTTATCACGGCCGCACCGGCGCCGCCGGTGAGGGTGGGCATATGACCATCGACTACCGAGGCCCGCGTTGCGGATGCGGCAAGAGAGGCTGTATCGAGGCTTTCGCGTCCGGTCCGGCCATTGCCCGCCGAGCCTCCGAAAGAATAGCTGAGTCGAATCGTGCCTCGACAATTCTGGATGAGGCCGGAGGTCGGTCAGACCGCATCAGCAGTGAGATGGTGGGACGAGCTTACGCTGCAGGGGATCCACTGGCCAAAGAAATCTTACAAGAGACCGCGCTGTTTCTGACTGTTTGGTTGGGGAGTATCGTGGACTTGCTTGAGCCTGACGTAATGATTCTGGGAGGAGGCGCGGCGTCTATGTTGCTTCCATTCTTTGATGAGATCCGAGATCAGCTCCCTACGTGGTGTGTAAATTCGCATTGTCAGGACATTCCCCTGATCTCAGCTCACTACGGCGCGGACGCCGGCATTGCGGGAGGCGCAGCGCTTTGCCGGACTTGAACGATCTCCCTGCGTACTTCCTGCCAGCGCTGAAGTTCGTCGTCATCGACCCGACATCACTCTGATGGATCTTCGCCTTCCGGGCACCAACGGCACCGACGCGCTCATCGCAATTCGGGGAGAGTTTCCACAGGCTCACATCATCATCCTGACGACCTCCGATGGCGATGGCGACATCCAGCGTGCATGCCGCCATTGCTCTCGGCTTGATGATCGTAGAGGGCACAACTGGCGCCGCACTCGGCACAGGGCCACTCCAGTTTGTTTTCATGGGCTAGATAGACGTGCACCTCGCCCTGCTGGAGTTGCAGTTCCACACGCTCGACTCGCCAAGGAGCCGCGATGCCTAAAATACGTCCGTACAGTTCGCAATCTTGCATAACTAAATTTAGATTTTCCCACAGCGAAAAGCGTCGCAGCCTTGTGGGGGGACGTTCAGTTCCCCTCATTCCTTCCATAGTGGAGCGGGTTCGCAGCGGCCCGGAGCGGTCAAGGGTGTGCCGTTTTTTGGCGCGGCGAAGCGCCACCCTTGACGGCGAGGACCGATGCGAAACAATCACGGAAGGATGGAGCCCTCTTTCCATTTTGCTCATCCACTACAGAGCTAGAATTCCCAGTTTTGTTCGAAACGCTGCTTCGCAGCGGCTGAAGGATGACACCTCTGAGGAAGAAGAATTACGATTGTAGGAAAGGTTCCGCTCCGAGTTGCGGCGCCAGCGAAGCAGCGGTGTTTTCGCCACATCGGTCCGAAGGCTCCATTTATCAATCCAGGTTGGCCAGAGGATTATCGAAATTGAAGCCAAACAAGCGAGGATTCTCGCCGATAACCGCAGCCGAGGCGATGTAAAAAACGTAGTCATACGTCTCTTGCGGAATCTTGTCGCGGTGCTTCGAAAGCAAGCGCCAGAAGTTTCTCCCTTTGGGGTTCTGCGGCATGCTCCGAATGAGCGGCAGCACTTGATTTTCGCCCCAATTGTAGCAAGCCATCACCAGCAGACCCGAAGCTTGCGCGTCCGTGCTGTACAGGTCCTTCAGATACCTGGCCGCCGCTTTCGTCGCCTTTTCGTAGTTGTCCCGTTCGTCTCCCGGGTCCGGCCGTCTCAGATCCACCATCGGTCCCAAGTGCAAGCCATATCTGGTCGCCGTTTCGGGCACAAATTGCCACATGCCCTTAGCATAACCCTTTCGGGTCAGCGGACCGCTGGAGTAGGGATCGAAGTTGCTTTCTTGCAGTGCGAGATAGAAAAACTGTGGTGGTAGTCCCTGCTCCAACAGTTCCTTTGAAATCGTAGACGTGTAGCCTTTATCTTTCGCCGTCTGAATTGCCGCAGCGAATCTGCCCGAAGACTGCCAGTACTTGATGTACTTGTTAATTTGCTTTTCGAAGTCGGGCGGCATGTCGACCTCGCACTCGCCGAAGACGCGTGCGATGCGCAGCACCAGTCGATGCTGCTCGGTCATCCTCGGGCTATAGACATGCAGTGTGTCGAGGAAATGGTCGTAGCTCTTTTCCATTTCTTCGCGGCGGCCTTCGTAATTCTTGATAACTTCTTTTCCCTGGGCGCTGTTCGATTCGACGACGGCTTTTTCGAGATTGGCAATGTCAAGATCCAAAGACTTCATGGCATAGAAAAGATCCTGCGCCATCGCCTTCTGCCTCTGCACTTGCATGTGCAGATAAAACGCATAAGCCCCCGCACCCAGCGCGACCAAGAGCAGAGCAGTGATGAGTTGAGAATACTTTCGTTTCTGCGCATGTTGCACTTGCGCGAAAGCGCGGCGCACGAACATGGTGTGCTCGCCGGCAGATTTGTCGCCCGTTGCCTTGCCGAAATAATAGTCAACGTAGCGCGCCACCATGGTCCCGCTGCCGGTCGAATGATCTTTTGGTGGCGCAGACGCTGGTACTTCCATGGGCTGGACCTCGAAGAAAAGTTCGGGTCCTTCGATCCCCAGCCTGATTGCCAGTACTTGGGGAATGTTGACGCTTTCAACGCGTTTGCCATTCACGAAGATGCCATTACTGCTGTTCAGATCGCGGATGCACCACTGACCGTTTTCGAAAACCACTTCGGCGTGGATGCGGCTGACGTAGTCGTTCTGGATGCAGAGTTCGCATTCTTCTGTGCGGCCGATGCGGAAGGGCTTGGTGAATTGAAAATGCTTGTGGTCCGCAGATGCTTGGTTACTCACCTTTAGCGACGGAGAGGAAGTTTGGGTTCCACGCGCCTTCATTTGAGAATCCCGCTCTTAGGAACCGACCTAGGCGTCTTGTCGAGGAATCGCCGGATGCTCTTTTCGCCGCTTATGACTTCGATGCGGTCGGCGTTAGGCCTCCGGACCTAGGGCTCGAGAACATGTGCAGAGATCGGCTCCTTCGTCGTCACGGCAACTGTATGAGGAACGCCGGGCGTATTCTCCTTATTTATGCCGGCGTCCGAGGTATAACTGCGTGTACCTTGACCGCGAAGGTCTCGGGACCGTGCATCAGCGCTGGCCGATATCCGAATTCGGAAAAATAGATCTTGCCTTCAGAATTTGGCGCCATGAGCCTCTGAGAAAGCATTTCCAAGATCTTGTCGCTGTCGGTCCCGTGGTAAAGTTTCCGGGTTACCAAGCGTTGCTCCTTGTCCATCAGCGCGCAAAACCCTCTAAGGCAGATACATCATCGGGACGGGCACATCCTTCGCAATCCTTGCGTTGAACCAGCCAATGTCCCTCACCTGAGGCGTTCCAAACGCTGGGTCGTTAACGTAAAGGGTGCCGTTAGAGTCTACACCCGTGATCACTATGATGTGAGGTGCCCCATTCCACATCCCGGCGGCCCAAATGGGTCCATGGTGGCGAAGAGTCTCGTCCACGAAAGTCCAGTCGTAGGACATATTTACCCTCGGAAGAGTGCTGAGTCCCACCGTTTTCGCTAGCTCAACGAAACTTGAGGCTGAGAGCCCACGGTCCTTGCTATACGCGTTCGGCAAGGGATGGGTACATGCCAATTTCTTGTACCCATATAGCATGCGCGCCGACGCGTGCCAGCAGGAGTTAAGTTTCTCTTGCCTAATCAGCGGAACGTTAGATAGACGCATGTTCACCTCCGCGGCGCCCACGATATCACACAATTCCAGGAGACTTTCAGAGATCCAGAGATTCTGGCTTGGGCGAAAGGAACTCCGCAAGACGACAACGATGGTGCCAATGCGGATCGTCGCCCGAATGTCTTGGCTCCGATTATCCCCCTGAAACGTTTTTCCCCCGCCCGACACTATTCTTTACGTGAGCCCTCGCCAAGTGTGGTAATTGGATGTATATTGGCACTCTCCTAATACTCTGTCGCCCTTGCGCAGAGCGGATGGGGCAAGCTGTGCATCCGATCGGGCCGAACTAATCTGGGAAACATCAGGGTAAGCACAGTTCTGCAAGAGTTCCTCAATGAGGGCCGTTCATTGTGGTGAATCCGATTGAGTCCGGCAGGAAATCCTCCGCGTCCGCCGGCCGAATAGCGGGCCGGTACGAGTTACAGGACCAACTCGGCGAAGGCGGTATGGGCGTCGTCTGGCGCGCCCTCGACATCAAGACCGGCAGCTTCGTTGCCATCAAAATCATGAAGGACATCTCCGACCCGGTTGCGGTCGAGTTGTTCGCCAAGGAGTGGAAGGCCTTGGCGGAAATTTCCCATCCCAACATTGTCGATGTCCGCGACGTCGATGTGATCGAGGAAAACAGGCAGAAGAAGCCGTTCTTCGTCATGCCCTTGCTGCAAGGCGCGACTCTGGCCGAATTGATTACCGATGCCAGCGCCCGACTTACCCTGGGCCGCATTGTCGAGATCTTCGTCCAAGTCTGCAAGGGACTGCAGGCAGCCCATCAGGTGGGATTGGTTCACCGCGACCTGAAGCCCAGCAACATTTTCGTGATGGCTGACGACACCGCCAAGATTATCGATTTCGGAGTCGTCCATCTAGCCGGTTCAAAATCGGTCACTGGGCAAAAGGGAACATTTCAGTACATGTCGCCCGAGCAAGCGCAGCTCAGGGAGATCACTCCTGCGTCCGACATTTTTGCCATGGGCGTGATGCTCTATGAAGCCTTAACTCTGCGCAAGCCGTTTGCTCGCAACACCGTCGAAGAGACCATGCAGGCGGTCATTAAGTACATCCCGCCGCCAGTTTCCGAGATCAACCCGACCGTCAATCAGTCTATTAGCAAGGTCGTACACAAGTGCCTGGCGAAGCGGCCAATCCACAGATTCTTGAACGCTCGCGACCTTGCGGAAACCTTACAGAAAGCTTACCGCAACGAGCCGATTTTCGATGAGGCGAGGATTCAGCCGCGAATCGAGAGGACGAGAAACGCACTGAAAGCCGGCGATGAGGTGTTTGCCTCTGAGATCCTCGCCGAGATTGAGGCCGAGGGTCATCTGGACCCGCAAATCACGGTGCTGCGGACGCAGATCGACATGGCGGTCAAGCAGAAGAATATCCGGCAATTGCTGGAAAGCGCCCGCGCCCGGATGGAACAGGACGAGATACCGCTGGCACTCGACAAGGTTCGCCAAGTATTGGAACTGGATCCCGAAAATGCCGACGCACTGGGCATGCGCAGGGCGATGGAGAAGCAGAGGAGCGAAAGCCAAATCGCGAAGTGGCTCGATCTCGCCGGCACGCACCTGAGCAACCGCGATTTTGCAGAAGCCCGCCATGCGGTAGAGGAAGTGCTCGCCATCCGCCGCGCGGACACGCGGGCGCTCGATCTGCTGGAGAAGATCGCATCAACCGAGACCGCCGCGAAACGGATTCGGGAGCAAAAGGAACAACTCTACAACTCCGCCTTGATGGCCCGCCAGAACGGTGAAATCGAGACCGCCCTAAGCAAACTGGAACGGCTGTTATCGGTTGCGCGCATGAACCCCGAAGCGGCGATTCCCGAGCGCGACGCGGTATACCAGACTTTTTACAATGAAGTTCGCTCCGAGCGCGACAGCATTCAAAGCGCCAGGGAACAGGCGCAACGCCTTTTGGCCGAGAAAAAGTTTTCCGCAGCTCTCGGCATCTGCCGGGACCTTCTGGGGAAGTATCCCAATGACGGCGCTCTGCAGGCCCTCAAGATTCAGATTGAAGACACCGAACGCCAGGAAAGGTCGGCTTATATCGCAACGGTATCGAAGAGCGTGGAATCGGAGCCGGATCTGGACCGTCGCGTGAACATTTTGCGGGAAGCCTGCGACCGTTACCAGGACGAGACCCAATTTGGCCAGCAGTTGAAGCTGGTGCGGGAGCGCCGCGATCTGGTGAATTCGAAAGTCGCGAAAGCCCGACAACACGAGGAGCGCGGGCAATACTCGGAAGCCATCAGCCAATGGGAGATCTTGCGGACCATTCACCCGCAGTATCCGGGGATTGCCTTCGAGTTGGAAGAATGCAAGAAGAAGCGTAACCGGCAAGCACAGGAAGAGGAGAAAGCTCGGGCGGTTGAACAGATAGATGGAATGATGGAAGCGCGAGCTTACGCGAAAGCGATTGAATGTGCGATAGCCGCCCTCCTGGAGTTTCCTGGCGATCTCGAACTCGCGGCTCTCCAGAAGCTGGCAGAAGAAGGACTGCAACGGACGAAGGAATCGCGCCGGTTGTTCGACGAGGGACAGCAGGCGCTCGCGGAGAAGGATCTGCATCGAGCGACCGACCTGTTTCGCAGCGGGCTAAAGTTGGATCCCCGAGGCCCAGGGTTGCGGGAGGCGCTGGTAAGCGTGCTGACCGAGAGCGCGCGGGCATTGGTGGAGGAAGACTGGCGCGCTGCTGAGCCGCTTTATGAGGAAGCGAGAGACTTGGACCCGAATCATGCCACGGTTCGGGCGCTGCGGTCATCAATCTCCGAGGCGAAGCGACAAACGTATGTGGGCCAATGTCTGACTGAGGCGAAAGCTCTGCTTGCCTCGGGTGACTCGCAGGCGGCTCTCGAAAGAGTCCGAACTGGGAGGGCAGAATATCCGAACGATCCGCGGCTGGAAGAGTACGAAGCGAGACTGTCCAGGGAAGAGAACGAGCTTCGCCGGAGAGAGGAGCGAAACCGGGACAGGGCAGCGCTCGGAGAGGAACGTGGCGCGTTGGAGCGAAATCCCGACCTCGCAAGGGTGAAGATTGCGCGCGAGAGATCGCAGGTAATGCGCAGTAAGTATCCTGACGATGCGGAGATCGAACAGACGGCAGCCTACATCGAGCAGGTGGCGAAACGCGTCGAGGAAGATCTCAGTTCGCTTCTCAGGGGGACAGGAACGGATGGAAGACCGAGCCCTGCGCAAAGACAAGACACGCGCAAGAGGGGCCTGAAGCTAGCCGATGATAAGACTAAGGTCTTTCCGAAGCCGCAAGAAGAGAAAAGCGGAGCGCGAGCTAAGAGTATTTCCTCAGTCTTCGAAGCAATTCAACGGCACGTATCCGAGTTTGTGACACCAGGCAGAAAATGGTCTGGGCTGCGGCTGGGTGTCTTGGGTGCAATCGTCGCCGTCGGAATCATTGTATACATCGCTATCCGTTGGCCGAAGGCACAAAAATCAGAGCAAACCTTCCACTCAGCGACGCAGCCGAGGCAAATTCACATCATCACGGACCCGTCCGATTCCATTGTTACCGTCGGTTCCCAGCCGGTCCGGGACGGTATCGTTCAACTCGGCGTGGACGGGACCGCGGTGGTGGAGGTCTCGCGCTTGGGGTACAAGCCCAATCATACCCGCCTCCAGCAAGGTTCCGATGGTCACATCGTACTGGAGCCCGAGCCCATACACTTGTCGGTCCAGACTTCCGAAACCAATGGCACAGTAGAGATAGATGGCCAAAAATTCGATCTTTCCGAGGGCTCGCTGGAAGCTCCGGAAATCACTCCTGATGGAAAACCGCATGAGCTCAGCGTCGTCGCCTCGGGCAGGCGACTGTTTACCATCCATTTTCAGGCCAGGCCGGGGGCTCCCCCGCAACTAAGCCGCCCGCTTGATGCCAATGACGTATTCGTGATCACAAGTCTTGGCCCCCAAGCCACTCTCTACGCGGGTAATCAACTCAAGAATGTCATGCTGGGGGACCAGAAGATAACGTCCACTGCGGCGGGAAGCGGTTTGCCGGCTTTGACCGACCAGAACCGAGTCTTGAAATATGGCGAAGCGGCCGAGCGGGGAAGTTATGAGATTGATACTTCAAATTCCCCCACCCTGGTCATCGTTCGCTCCGTCAATACGCAGGCGCAAGTCAACGTCACAGCTAATGTTGACAATGCAAAGCTTACGGTCGACGGACGAGAGGTAAAACCGGGAAGAAACGGCTGGCAAGTTCGTCGCCCCCCCGGCAAGAAATATGATTTTCTCCTTACCGCCGAAGGGTATGACCCGCAAGAATGGACCATGGAGTTACAGAGTCGGCAGACCCTCAAGGAAACGCGGACGCTAGTTCGTCGAGTAATTGAAGCTGCCAGTTCTGCTTTGTCGATTGTAGGCAGCACTCCGGGCGCACTGATTGAAGTGGACGGCAAACCGCTTGGTGAAGTCGACTCGACTGGCGGCCGGCAATTTCCCAATTTCCTAGCGCAAGGTCCTCATAAATTGGTATTGCGAAATGCCTGTGCTGAGGGAAGTTATATCTTTTCGGTAAAACCACCGGCGACCGTCAAGGTTCCCGAAATAAAACTGTCATCTTGCGGAACCCTCAGCTTTCAGGGTGCCATTAAGAATGCCAAAATTCAGGGTCGGCACGTCGGCGATTCCGCCTGGCTGGATTTCGATCCAACTCTGAAAACACCAGTGCAAACCGGGGAGTGGGAGATTAGAGCGGACGCGCCTGGCGCGCGCCCTTTCAATCAGAAGTTAAACGTGGAAGCCGGTCAAACTTTTCCCCTTACTGTGAATCTCACTCCGCTCTCCTCCTGCCTCTTACAAGATCCCACGCTGGTTGCGCCTGACAAGGAATGGTACAGGCTGAAAAACTCCAGCAACTTTGTGTATTTCAAAACCGGATGCGTTGACGTGAATTTAATTTTTGATCGGCCCAAGCAGGGTCCCGGTATTACTCACATGTTCTCGAAGAAAAGAGTGCAATGGGTCATCGATCTCACCGGTCGCAACGGACGCGTGCAATACGAACTGGAAGACCTGAAAGACGGACAGAAGATCACGCGCAGGGCCACGGTTGGAGACGAGCCGCCAGAGCCGAAAGACCTAAAAGTGAATGCTGTATCCAGTAAACAAAGTAGTTCGGTTAGCGTGCGAATTCGGATCGAGGGGACACAGGTGAAGATCACCAACGACAAGGGCGAGATTTTGGACACCTACGACTTCAAGCAAACCCTTTCTAACGCCCGGCTGGGGATCAAGACCGACTCCTATTTTCTATGGAGCAATAACTGATGAGTACCATGGCGAGCCAAGTCGTAACTCCCAACCCAGTTTTAGTCAAGCAAGAGCCCGCGCCCAAACTGGACCGCTTTGCGCTGCTCTATGAGGGCATCTTCACGGCCATCGTGCGCGTGCACAGCGGACGGCAGCACGTCCAAGACGCCGAAAGCTTCCGGTCCCGTATGAAGCAGGCGCTGCGGGAGATAGCGTCGACGGCGGCGCGCCGAGGCTATTCCGCGGAAGACGTTCAGGAAGGCAACTTCGCGGTGGTGGCTTTTCTGGACGAAACGATCCTGACCGCGCCAGATAACAGTGCGTCGCAATGGGCGGGAAAGAGTTTGGGGGAAGAGTTGTTCGACCAGCGCTCGGCCGGCGAACTCTTCTTCAAACGGTTGGAGACTCTTAGAGCGAACCGCGATTCCCAGGAACTGGCTGAGGTCCTTGAGATCTACTATCTGTGTCTGCTTCTCGGCTATGAGGGGAAATTTGCGGGAGGCTCGAAAGCTGAGTTGCAGTTGCTGATGACCAATCTGCGGGAACGAATTGAACGGATCTTTGGGCGTAATCCGGAGTTCTCGCCGGACGCCGCTGTGCCCGATGAGCCCGCCCCTGCCGCAAGGGTGACCGACCCTCTGGACCGGCAGGTCAAGCTGTTTGCGGCGGCGGCTCTGGTGTTCGCAATTCTGTCCTATGTCATGTTTTCGGTGCAGTTGGGGTCAAAGTCTTCCGCCATTGAACAAAGTATCCAGGAAAGAATGGCGGGCAGGTAAATGTCATGTTAAGTCTGCGCAGACTTTTCGGGCTGATGCTGCTGTTCCTCTTCTTTGAGGCGGTGGTCGCGGTGGTGACCACACTTGCCTGGCCGAATGTCAGCGTGTTTCTAGCGTGCTTGGCAATGACCGGCCTGGCAGTCGGAGTCTGGGTAGTTTTTGCGCTGGTCACGCGCATCATGACTCGCCCGCGCGTTGCCCCACCAGCGCCGCAGGCAAGAGTCACAACTTTGCCCGTTCCCAGGCCATCCTCTGGAGACGATGCCTTTGCGCTCGAGATGAATGCGCTGGTGCGCGAGGCCAACCGCCGGTTAGTCGGCGCGGCACAGTTGAACGCAAAGCGCGAGCAGCCTACGGTCGCCACACTGCCTCTGTTTTTGGTGATGGGCGCCGAAGGCGGGGGAAAAACCAGCGCGCTGGTGAACTCCGGGTTGGAGCCGCACCTGCTTGCTGGCGAAGCCTCCCGCGAGGGAATCGTTCTTCCCACCCGAGTCTGCAACCTGTGGCTGGCCGAAGGATCGGTATTCGCGGATATCTCCGGGCGCGTCGTCATGCAGGAGCCAGAGCATTGGGAAAAAGCGCTGCGCATTCTCTCGGCGCAGCAGCGTGTGCCCCGATGGAAAAAAATACTGTTCGGCCGGCAGGGGCCGCAGCCGAACCTTACCGGCGTTGTCGTAGTTGCTGATACCAACTTGTTTGTGAGGGCGCCCGATCCTCAGCGGATCAGTGCTTTTGCTCGAACCTTGAATGATCGCCTGCAAACCGTTGGAACGGTCTTTGGCAAGGATTTCCCGGTCTATGTTTTGTTCAGCAAGTGCGACGCCCTGCAAAGCTTTCCGGAATTTTTTGCGCATCTGAGCGACGCCGAGGGGCGGAAGTTGGTGGGTGTGACGCTTCCCCTGCTCAGGCCCAAGAACGAGTCGGCCGACATTTATGCGGACCGGGAGGGCAAACGCCTCACCGACTATTTCAACCGGCTCTACATGTCTCTCGCCGACAAACGCGGGGTGTTTCTGGCTCGAGAGGACGACTCGCGGAAGAAATCCCTCGGATATGAATTTCCTAGGGAGTTAAAGAAGCTTCGCGGCGAACTGGTGCAGTTTCTGCTGGACGCCTTCCGTTCAAATCTCCTGAACCAGGGCTCAAGATTGCGCGGGTTTTACTTTGCCGGCCAGAGATATGTTTCGCGAGCTGCCGCAGCGACCGGACTCGAAAACAGCGTGGCCGACTTCTCCGTGGTCAAGAGACGCACCGAGGCAACCATACTTTTCGGATCGAAGCTGCAACCGGTCGCTCCCTCACGCGCGGCGGCGCCGGA
>DATNKA010000931.1:0-2636 GCA_035603655.1 Candidatus Acidiferrales bacterium
CGCGGCCTGGCGACGGCAGTGGGGCTGCTTAATGTTTTCGGAGCCGCCCTGAGCAAACAGCAAACAGAAAAGAATGACTAAGTTGCGTTTGAAAGCCGGCGTTTGTATGTGAGATGAGTTGCTGCAAGCGTCGCCATCCGACTCACTAATTAGTTTGCTGAACCAAGCTGGAACGCGCGAGCCAGTTCGTCGGCAACTTCTGGGGAGAAATACCTTGAGCAATGTCGATCCCTACTCCATTTCGTCGGTTGAAGAGACCGCGCCCTTGACGCGCCAGAGGCTCATCGATAAGCATGGCCGCACCATCACCTACCTGCGCGTTTCCATCACCGACCCGCTGCAACTATCCCACCTCCCGCATTAGATTTGCCGTCGCTTGGCTCCGAAACGGGGAAGCAGGGTGAATGATCTTTCGATGCGGTGTCGGAAAGTACGGCCAGATCGCACTCAGGGCGATGGCATTGGCGAGGAGTTCGTGAGCGATCGAGCCCGCATCTCGCTCGCAGGATCGAATCCCCCCTGGTATCTTATGCAGTTGATCACTGAGCTTTATCATGAATCCAGCTAAGCGCTCGTCCGGCGGCCGGAAATCCAATGGTCGTTATAGAAAGTATAGCTACATGCTCCATTTCTTCGGCAGTGACTCCGGCTTCCGCAGCGTGCCTTATGGCAGAGTGTGCCCCGCCCTCAGTGCCTGCGCCAATAGCAATTGCCAACTTCACTAATCTGCGAGTTTTCTCATCGAGTGGGCCGGCATTGTGGCAGGCCTGGGCGAGGCTGTTGAACGCCTTCCAAATCTCTGGATTGTTCGTTCGGATCTGTTCCGCAACAATTGACGGTTTCGGCATGTCGCCTCCTGAGGTGTTATCCTCGCTAACTGTGCGCTTAACGCGCGCGAATTGCAACTCCTTCCGGGTGCTGCCGGCTTGTAGCCCAGCGAGGAGTTTGGTCTGACGGTGTTGTAGTGAACGCGCCAGCGTTCGGCCAGCACGCGAAGTTGTTTGATCGAGTGGAAGATCTCAGGATAGAGGAACTCGTCCCTGGGCTTGGAGTTGAAGCTTTCGCAGTAGCGGTTCTCCCACGGAGAGCCGGGTTCGATATATAGCGTCTTTGCTCCGGTGTCCACGAGCCACTTCCGCAGGTCCATCAGGCACTCGCGGGTGTACTCATCGATCAGGTTAAGGATCCAGGGGCTCAGTTTTGCTACCTTTGCGTTCGCAATCGCGACATTCACCACCTGCTCTTTCGATGGCAGCGACGAGCAACTCGAAGCACCCGGCCTTGAGCCAGCGCTGCAACTGGTGATACACGACGTACCAGGGCGGCAAATCGTGCGGCAAGAAGCGCCAGTGGCCGCCCATTCGCGCCACGTACCGAACGGCGTTGAAAACCGTTCTCAGCTCATGCTCGCGTCGCGGGCTGTCTTCGCAGCAAAGCAGCAAATACGGCAACACAAACGCCCACTCCTCGTCCGTCACATTGCTCGGATAACCACCACGTCCCTGGTCCGCCATCCTTCCATGCTGGACAGGTCACAACCCCAAGCAAATAATCTAGCCAGGTACAAAGTTCCTAACAGGCTCTATAGAGCGGGAAGAAGGAGTTTGCCAGCGAGACTGAGGCGTGCGAGTACCTCCTGAACAAGCTGAAAAAGACCCTACCGCACCCGTGTAAACTGCCCCCGGATCTAACGCTCCGGGACAGAGCGCGTATGAGGGCGTGCACACACATTACAGCGTGGACGTGCCCCCAGAAAATAGATTATTTACGCCACCAATCCGAAAACCCCTCAACCACCTCCGCGTTACATGAAGCGATCCGCGCCACCGGAGGCTTCGATGGTGTCTCCGGTGATGAAAGCCATTGCGAGCTGAGGCCAGAAACACGGCAAGCGCTGCCTCAAGCGCAATCGACTTGGGGATGTTGTTGATTGGCATCGCTGAGCACATGAAAGATGGGCAGCTTCGGATTTGGATAGATTCCGCCGATGGAGCGACATGTTGACGATGCGTCCCCATCTCCGCGCCCGCATGGCAGGTATGGCGGCCTTGTAATTTCTCGTGGATCACCAGCGCGACCGATTGGTGTGTGTTCGACGCCAACTTTGACCAGGATTTGCGACCCTGCCCTCGGCCAAGGGAGAAGGACATCGTAGCGGATGAAGTAACTGAGCTTCAGGGAAGGCCGAGGTCTATGGGAGAGTACAAGCGAATGAATCTCATCGGTCCTGCCGGGGTATAGGAAATGGCATGCAAGCAAATGGAGATGTAACGCAACACGGGAAGCCCCAGCGGTGGTTGCAGTTCTAGATCAGGAGGCAACTCAAGGTGAGGTCTGTATGTTTGCGAGAAATATGAAGTTCCGCGATTTCAGACTCCTGAATTCCGCGCCCAAAGACTTTGGAACTCCCTCATGCGAGCATCGAGATCGTGAAGTGACGGGAGGAGAGCAAGGCCAATGGCACAAACAAACACAGATCTCACTATTTCTCGTGATCCGGGCTTACCGCGCGAAGCTTTGCTGCGAATCCTTTCCGCATCCGCTTTTCTCGTATTCTTCCAAGCCTACCTTGTAGCTCCGTTGATCCCAGCACTTGCGGTTGAGTTCCACGCGTCTACAAATCTCCTGGGCATGCT
>DATNKA010000932.1:0-6593 GCA_035603655.1 Candidatus Acidiferrales bacterium
CCTAGGTTCAGGGCGGTCACGAGTGAGAGGCGGGCATACGACCTTCGTACTAGTGCCACGAAGCGCCGGTGATGCTTCCTCGTACAATAAGGGCGACGCCCACGTACTCAACACCAGCACAACAAAACTGCAGCATTATAAAAACGAGGAAGCGGAGTGGCCCGCAGTTTTATCGGTGGTGGTGCTCTAACGGACGTGCAAGTCCCAAGCGGGCTGCCCGTCGTTCCATTGGACTACGCACGATCAACCTGTGGCCTTCCACGCGGTGTGCGGGCTCCCACCGGTGCAACTCGCCGTAGGGATGCACATAGACGCCGCGGCTGGCCCAGATACGTCCCCAAGGCGCGCTGTTGATGAACACCATGTGTGTGCCCCAGTCAAAGCGGCACAAACCCCATCCCCACGGACGAAATGCCGCCGTAATGGTGACGCCGAAGCCAAAGCTGATAGCAGCACCCACGACGATTCCCGGCCGCGGCGGGAAAAAAACCACCAGCGGATCGTAGGCAGGCACACAGATGAATGCCGGATCCACAGGCAGAATCTCAATGTACGGACCACCGCTTACGACGATACGATCGTTGCTCCGCAGATAGCCAAAATCTTTTGCCTTTTGCCGCATTCGCTGTATCGCGTCCATCACGTCTTGATGTTGCGCGAGAAAAGCATCGCCCAGATCCCTGGTCCATTTCATATCCGAAGCCATCATCTCCAGGACAGACGGGAAAGGAAGCAACGCCTGCACGCTTGGATCCCACGACAGATGGTCCTCGGAAATGGCCTTGGCGAGTTCGTCGCCGGTCAGGTAGTGGTGTTCGTCGGCCCATTTGGCGGCTTCGGGAATCTGATCGGGAAAAGTTGAGGCGGCGAGAACCTGCGCTAGGAGCGGGTCGGGATAGAGTGCGATCCGAGCCACCAATTTATCCAGTTGCTCGGGCGAGCGGTGCGGTGGTTCCTGGGCCAGCACTGGGGTGGCTGACCATCCGAATAGGAGCGTCACGGCTAGAGCGGCGGCGGTGATCTTCCCATTACGTTCAGAATGTCGCATTTTCTTTCTCCTTTTGACTTGGGGTTCTACGTTAGAAACGCCCTGGCCTCCACGGAAAACGACGCCGACACGAATCGTATTGAATCGACAACGCCAGAACAATCCCGCGAGCAGATGATTGCCGATTACAGCAGGATATATAGGAATGATTCCACCGTGAGGTAGATGGAGTCCTACGATCTTAGGAGTAGACGAGGAACGCGCAACGAACAAGGAGATCCCACAGTGTATTGTTTTCTCTATAGCAATCCCAGATGGTCCGGGTATTTGGCCTGCAACCCGCTGATCAGAAGTTCGAACTCGGGGAGACTTCGCAAACTCGCGAGGCTGGGATCTTTCAGGAAGTAAGGCCAGCAAGCGAAGCCGGTGCTGACGCTTCGTTCCAGCCACTCAAAAGCAGTTTCGCGCCTTCCGGTCAGGGCGAGCGTGCAGGCGATCTGATAGTACGTATGGTGCGAGTGCCCGAAGGATTTGGGGCTCGAACAGGCTCTGGTCACACATTCGATAGCCGCATCCCGATTCCCCACCAACGCGTGGAGCAGGGCTTGTAAGCTGATGATGAGGGGTTCATTCGGCACGAGCTGCAGCGCTTCCTCCATCAGTCGGTTCGCCTCTTTCCAATCCCCGGTCATCATCGCCGGGTAGGGAGCAAAATAAAGCGCGTACTTGTTGCTGGGGCTCTCCGTTCGCCAGGTTTGAATCTGCTGACGCGCCAGGTCGTATTCCTGGCTCCAAACGTAAACTTGTACGACGCTCGGGCTAACCGCCTTCCGGGGTTGAAAGGGCCGTCCCCTTTCAAACATCGCACGCGAGTGATCGAGCAGTCCGATATGTGCGAGGATGCTGCCCAAACGGTTGTAGGCATGAGGCAGATTGTTCTGCAGAGCCAGCGCCCGCTTGAGATCGGCAATCGCCTCCAGATGCTGGAAGTTTTTCGACGGTCCCCAGAGCAGAAACGCGCGCGCGACGTGGCCTTCGGGAAGACTCGCGTCAATTTCGAGCGCCCGCCGGCAGTGGAATTCGGCTTTCTCCAGCCACACGCTGGCCGGGTCGAATTCGAAATGGCGGGTTGTGCATGCGAACGAGAGGGTCGCGTGAGCGAGGGCAAACATCGGATCGCGAGTCACCGCATTGGTGAGATGGTGGCTCGCTTGATCCATCATCGACGCATCGCCGGAGGCCGTGATCCGATAGCCGCGCATGAATTCCGCATATGCCATCGGTTCCCTGCTATAGCGTGGCCGCTGCTCGACCACTGCCCGACTGTACGGCCGGTTCAGTGCGCGGCTGATCTGCTTCGCAATATCGCCTTCGAGACCCGAAAGGCGATCCATGTCGAGGTCGCACTTCTTCGTGAAGCTGGGGCGCTGCAGGTAGGTGTCGAGCATCTCGAGCGATAGGCGCCACTGCCCTTTTGATATCTGAATGGCGCCGTGTACAACAAATCGCACCCCTAGACGAGAGGCGATTTCCGAAGGCGTTAGTTCAAGAGGCAGGTTTAGGACTGCCGAAGTGGGCAGCACGTCCACGCCCGATAGATTGCCCAGGAGCGAGACGAGCGAATCCGCGAACCCGAGACACCAGCCTTGGTCGTCCGCCGCTTTCTCCAGCAACAACAGCGGTACCACGGCGATCGAACACCTCTCACCCAATTCGCTCCCATCTTTCCCGGCGTCAGTGCGCACAGGGTTTCGTCCAGGATCGGAGAGCGGGTATTTCGCATCGATCACCCGAACCGGGCCGACGAAGCGATATCCTTTGCCGACTACCGTTTCAAGAAAGCGTGGCTTTTCGGCGCTGTCACCCAGCGCGGTGCGAAGCTTCCGCACAATGTTGTTGACGTTCCTTTCGGTATCGATAAACAGGCCGGAGCGCCACAGCTTCTTGACGATGTCCTCCCGGCACACCATCTGCTCGCGGCGCTCAAGCAGAAAGATCAGCAAGTCCATGGGCTTCTTCTCGATCTTGATTCGTCGTCCGAAACGCCGCAATTCGTAGCGCCCCAAATCGACTTCGACTTCGCCGGTACCCTGCTTCGAATGCCCCATGGAGAACCCTTGGCCAGCATTATCCACTAACAGTCAACAACTTGCGACGATATACGAAAAATATCTAAAGGCGGTATCCGCTGCATTGTAAAGCCTTCCACCTCAGGCGATCATGCCCCATCAAGAATCTCGGAGGAGACTTGCATGAAAAGAAAGCTGTTCATCACCCTGTCAATCGTCGCAACGTTGTGCAGCGCAGGTCAGTTCTTCACCACTGCCGCACATTCCGACGCTCACGAAAAGAACGCGTTCACCCCGGACACAATTCAGTGGGGTCCACCACCGCCTTTCGTCGCTCCGGGCGCGCAACTGGCCGTAATCGAAGGCAACCCTGCTGCTTCCACCGGCGACTACACCGTGCGCTTGAAAATGCCAGACGGTTATCGGATTGCACCCCACTGGCATCCCCAGCGCGAAAACGTCACGGTCATCTCCGGGACGTTCAAGGTCGGTATGGGAGACACCTTCGACAAGGACAAGATGGGATCATTCCCCGCCGGCAGCTTCGCCTATCTCGATCCCGACATGCATCACTACGCGATGGCTTCTGGCGAAGTCATCGTGCAGGTCCACGGCAGCGCGCCCTTGCAGTTTCACTATGTCAATCCCGCAGACGACCCGAGCAAGAAGTAAGTCCTTGGCTCTTGAAATCGATTTGGAGGAAACCCATGACGGTGGATACGAAAAAGCTGGAGCAATTCTTAGGACAGTTTGTGAACGATCTGGGAGCCACCGTTCACGCCGGTATGGTCGTGATCGGAGAACGCCTGGGTCTCTACAAGGCTCTGGCTGCCAGCCCACTCACACCCACGGAGCTCGCGGCCATAACGCGCACCGACGAGCGTTACGTGCGCGAGTGGCTGTCTTCTCAGGCGGCGGGCGGTTACGTCACTTACAACGCCAAGACTCAAAAGTTCGGGATGACCGAAGAGCAGGCGCTCGCCCTGGCGAATGAAGATGGTCCGGCTTATTTGCCCGGAGCGTTTGAACTTGCGCTGGGATCGCTGGCCGCAGTCCCGCGCATCACAGAGGCATTCCGTTCGGGCGCCGGAATGGGCTGGGGTGAGCATGAGGAGCGTGTGTTTCATGGATGCGAGAAATTCTTCCGTCCTGGCTATGTCGCAAATCTGGTCAGCTCCTGGATTCCTGCTCTCGATGGTGTCGAAGAAAAACTCGCGCGCGGTGCCAAGGTGGCCGACGTTGGGTGCGGGAAAGGCGCTTCCACCATCCTGATGGCCAAAGCCTTCCCCAACTCCCACATCTTCGGGTTTGACTACCATGACAAGTCCATTCAAGAGGCGCGAGAATCAGCTAAGCGTCAAGGCGTGGCCGACCGGATCACGTTCGAAGTAACGAAAGCCAAGGAATTCCCCGGGAAAGACTACGACTTCGTGGCGGTCTTCGACTGCCTCCACGACATGGGAGACCCGGTCGGCGCCGCAGCGCACGTCCGCTGCGCCTTAACCGACGATGGTTCCTGGATGATCGTCGAACCGTTCGCCAATGACGAGCTTCAGGACAATCTCAATCCCGTGGGCCGCGTCTACTATTCATTCTCGACTTTGCTGTGCACGCCCTGTTCCCGATCGCAGGAGGTGGGGATGTGTCTGGGCGCTCAGGCCGGCGAGAAGCAAATGCAGAAAGTCGTCACTTCTGCCGGCTTCAGCCGCTTCCGGCGGGCCACACAAACGCCATTCAATCTGGTCTATGAGGCAAGGCCTTAACCGCGAACTGACCATCAATTGCTGCCAGGCTGGGCCGACCGACTCAATGGATCGCTATCCGGTCGGCTCATTCTCGAAGGTTCCTATCCGTCGCCACAACGTACACGCGCCGACGGGACGGTGAGTCGTCCGCCCGTTGTGACCGGTTGACGAGCAACCCTCGATAATCCGGTAAGGCAGGGGTTGCCAACATTACCGGCCAATCTCTGCCCACTCTCGAGGGTTCCGATTTCGCGTGGTTCGATAACGCGCGCTCTTTATGCCACTTTCCGCTTTCGTGCACAAGCCCAAAGCAACTCGATGTAAACGGTGACGTGGTTTTCTTCTGCGCAGTTCTTCGCGGCTGAACACGATTCGGTTGTCCGCCGGAGATGCCCTCTGACGTAGATGCACGTTTGACTTCACGATTGGATTGGGCGCAAATGCATGTTGACGCAGAGACCAACCACTGCAAAGACAATATCGCCCACCGAGGTTCTGCCTGACCTTCCGCTCTCAAGACCTTGCCGTCGAACCGCAGCCCCTTCTTGCCGGGAAAGACAAATCTAATCTTCAGTAATTGCTTCCCTCACGATCCTCGCGGCAGTTTCGCTGGCGTCCTCCTTGTACGCGGCTAACTTGTTGGTCGCAACCGAGCGAATCGGGTCGCCTAGTGACTTCTGACTCGATACATCGAACTTCTCTATATCTGCCGTTTGCGCCTCTGGGGAAACTTTCACAACCCTGTAAACCCCGACCATACCGTCGAGAATCACGATCTGACCCATTTTTATTTGTGCTTTCGCCATGCCGACAGTTTCCCACAGGCCGTAGACGATTGCTAGCCCTTAGGTTTCAAACTGCACACTCCCGATTGGGTGTGTCTCTTGCGCAGAATTCAGTGTTCGCTTTGCAAGCAGCCACGGTGATGGGGGGAAACTCCGAAGCGGATGAACCCCACCTTGCGGACGGGATTCGCTATCGATGTTCGGCTTGCGGTCGGCCTACTGGCAGGAAGGTAGTCTTACCCAGACAAATCCGAATCAGCGTTTTTCAACTCAACATCTTCGTCCCGGTGTCCCAATTGGCCGTTCATACTCGTGTTGCCGCCCTCATTTTTCTGACTCTGCTCGACCGCGCCCTTGCCTCGGTCTTGATCCTTCGATTTCTCGATGGGTACAATCTCAATCCGCTCGGCTACACAACCAGTAGATTCTTCATGTGTCATGGGACTCCTGACAAACGCGCTTTCGCAATGAGTACGCACGAAGGCCGCAGATTTTCAGCTTAGTCTCCCTCCCGCACGAATGTATGGTAGAAGCGATCATTTTTGCGGGAACAGGTATCTGATGTGAATGGCCCTGATGACCTACTCCGACCTGCAAACCCGAAGGCACGAACTTTGCGGACGGGATTGGCACCGACCCTCAATCGCTCTGAATGCGCTATTCTTGAGTTATGGATCATCTAGCAGTCCTTCGTGAAAAAATTGGGCGCCTCCGCACCGAGATCGCAGAGCTTCAAGGGTTGAACGATCAGTATCGGGGTCAAGGCCACCACGAAACAGAGGCTCAAGTCGCTCACGGCCAGAGGCATGAACGACTACAAGCAATCCAACAGGAACTCGCCCAACTCGCTGACCTTAGCCGGCGAGTTCTCTCGATGGAACAGCGGAAAGCAGAGCACCGCTCCCGTCTGCATGTTGTCAAGAAGGCTTCGTAGCCCTTTCTGC
Source organism: Candidatus Acidiferrales bacterium (assembly GCA_035603655.1). Taxonomy (GTDB): domain Bacteria; phylum Acidobacteriota; class Terriglobia; order Terriglobales; family Acidobacteriaceae; genus Sulfotelmatobacter. The sequence continues at coordinate 6,532 of DATNKA010000932.1, forward strand.
TTAAAGACGGGATTCTATGGCCGATGGACTGCCCCAACGTATTAGCGTCTCGTGTAAAGATT
>DATNKA010000933.1:0-2024 GCA_035603655.1 Candidatus Acidiferrales bacterium
GCGGGCATTTACGAAGTACCGCTGAATGAGGATTCCGTGCTACTCTTACGCGCATTGCCGACTCAGTACCGGCTCGGGGAGTGGGAACAACTGATGCCTCGCTGTCCGGAGGCATGGCCGAGGCAGCTGTCGCCACACAAGCATTTGCCGATTCCCACCGTAACTTATGAAATACTGCACCGCCTGCCAGAAGACTTATCCCACCGACCATGACGTGTGTCCGACCGACAACACCCGGCTGCTGGTGGCGCATGAACTTCAGCCTGGGATGATCATTCGAAATAAATATCAGATCATCGAGCGAATTGGGATAGGCGGGATGGGCCTGGTTTATCGCGGCCGGCATCTAACGTTCAACGAGTTATGCGCCATCAAGATTGTCAATGACGATATTGCGGGCAATGCGAACTTCCTCAAACGTTTCCAGACAGAAGCGATTGTCACGCGTAAGCTGCGGCATCCGAACGCGGTCAGAGTCGACGACTTTGACTATACCGAGGATGGCCGACACTTCATCGTGATGGAATTGGTGGAGGGCAAGAATGTAAGCGAGGTCCTGCAGAAAGAAGGTGCATTGGCGGTTCCACGTGCGATTCGTATTGCACGGCAGGTAGGCCAGGCAATCGGCATGGCCCACAAACTTGGGATCGTGCACCGCGATCTGAAGCCAGCCAATATTATCCTCACCACCGATGAACAGGGTCAGGAAATAGCGAAGGTACTCGACTTCGGAATTGCAAAGCTGCGCGAAGCTGCCGGCGAAGAGCGCTCAGAAATGACCATGACGGGCATGGTGGTCGGCACGCCTTTGTATATGTCTCCGGAGCAGTTCCTGGGGAAAAAGGCGGGAGGCGAAGTTGATGGACGTACAGATATCTATTCCCTCGGTGTCGTGCTGTATCAGATGATTACGGCTCAGCTGCCGTTTGATGCTGAGACTCCATACGCACTGATGCTGCAGCATCTGCAAGGTACTGTGCGGCCGCCGCACGAATTAAAGCCGGAGCTGCACATCCCCATGGCGCTTTCGCAGTTGATTCTGCGCGCGATGCAGAAATCACGGGAGCAGAGATTCCAGACGGCGGAAGAGTTTGTCGCGGCACTGGACCAGGTGACAGCGGGTAGCGTGGCCGATGAGGCGCTTGGCGCGGCGATTCCAAAACCGGGGATCCAAGCCGTCCGGACGCCGTCGACCGCTGCCGCGGATGTGCCAGTTTCGACGACAGGCCGCGCCCCAACTGCAGCCGATCCCGAATCCCGCTCAGCCATTGTCCAGTCGGCGGCGGCGCCGGATCCGGGGGTTGTAAACAGCGCCGCTCAGCATGTCTTTCTGCCGCCACGTGGCCTTAGCGCGAAGCTATTGCTTCGCTTCGTGATTGTAGGTGTGGCAACGATTCTGGTTGCGGGTGCGGGATACTTAAAGTTTCGCTCGGTGAGGAGAGTCAGAATAAGCGGCGAGGTGATGGAAAAGTTGAAGGCTGCGTCATCGAGCCTCCCCGGCGCTGATCTTAGAGTGTCGGTAGCAGACGATCGTGAGGTGACCCTGGATGGCGCGGTGCGAGCCGCGCAGGACTCTTCCCTCGCGGAGTCTGTAGCCGGTTCAGTGCCAGGCGTCGTTCACGTGCGTAATCGGCTTATCGTCGTGCCGACTGTGCCGACGGAAACGACTGAGTCGCTGGTCAACAAAGGGGTCTCATTCCTTGATGCCAGCGACTATACCTCGGCCATAGATTGCTTTCGCCAAGCGCTGGCGGACTAATAACAAAGGTGCACAAGAATTGCTGGATCGCGCCCAGCGAGCCCAGCAGACGGAAGAAGAATTACTCAAGAATCGGCAGTGAGCCGAAAGATAGGTCGGATGTACGGCAGGCTCCTGCGATTCGCCGATAGAACTAAGCTTTGGCATCGGCTCCTGCGAGAGCATTGGCTTGTTACAATTCGTGGCTTCACATCAGGAAAAACAGAGCGGATGGCTTTCGAATTATGTCTCAGGCGATCGCCCTCGCCATCGTCTGCTCCTTTAT
>DATNKA010000934.1:0-6987 GCA_035603655.1 Candidatus Acidiferrales bacterium
TCCTCAACCGCGTGCGCTCCATCCCTTTCCTGATGCACGCTTCGCCGCCACTCATCCGAGATAAGAACCGGATGCGCTAATCAGCGCCCGTCCGGGTCCGTGCGGGGGGCGCCGGGAAACCGGTGTCCCTACCGCGATCGACAGTTGCCTGCCTGGCAGCGTTTTACCGAGGCGCTTCCGAGACCTTCTCGCCGTCCAACTCTTCGGGTCCGTTCCGTTACTTGGCCCTCTTAACCGATCCGTCCGCCTCCCTTTTGAAAGTCAACCACAAACGCCTGGTTCGTCAGAAAGCGGCGGGTCTCCGACTCGGCGAAGAGTTCTTGAGGTTTGTCACCAACAGGGGCCATATTGCAGGTACAAGCTTTTTTTCGTTTTGAGAGATTGTGAATTTGAAGAGGCCGTCAAAAATATAGTCGCCCGTGTATGCCCGAAGAGCAGAAGGATATCGACCGTGGCGAGTGCGTGTTCTTCCGCGCGACCATCGGGCCAGGTGTATTCCTGCGCGACCGCCCGTTGAATTTCGCCAATCAGCCGCAGGCCACCGACGCCGTCCGTTATGATCGCCCTATTTCTTCGGAAAGTTAGGGTCCGCCTTGATTTCGCGAATTTGCTGAATATGCCGCTCGGCATGAGTGGAGATTTCGAGCATCCACTGCCAGCAATCGATCAGTTCTTGATCTCCAAAGCTGTGCGCGCGCAAATCGTCGTTGGTGGTGTTGATGTATGCGATCATGGTGGCGTGAAGCGCTTCGAACTTGGCCAGGGCTTCGCCCAGGTTCTTATACGTATCGACCTTTTCGTGACCGCCACCGGTTTTGGTATGCACCACGCGGTCGATGCCGTACCACATAATGTCGGCGTCAGTTGCCGCCGATTTCTTGTCCTTCATATTGGGGGGCGCCTTGACGGCCTTCTGAAGATCGCGCCAGTAGTCGGGCTCGGCGACCGCCAGATGAGAGACGCATTCCCGTATGGACCAGCGGTCTGGCGAGGCCTTGTACTCCAGTTGGACAGGCGACAGCCCGCGCACCTCCTCGGCCAAGATGTGTCCGGTCATCTCAAAGTGCACCAGCAGGTGTTCGCGGTCCTCGTCGGTCATTGGAGCCGCACAGAGTCGAAGCGTCATCGCTAAAACAAGAAATGGCAGCACTCGGATGGTTTTCATGACGTGCATGGTAGCAACCAACCTTTCGGAGAATCCACGGAAATGTGCGGAGCGGTGGAGTAGCAGGTTCGATCACATATCATAAGGTGGCGGATTGCGGGACGAAGGGGACGAATACTAGATGGAGTCCGAGTAGGTATTTTCGAAGATTTTCGGTCAACGCGGGCAGGTGCCGTCACTCCAAAGCGCACGCGGCGCGACGCGCCTCCCGGTTCCAGATACAGAAAACGCTTCATCGGGGAGCGCAACTCGAAGTCTTTGGCCTGGATTATTACCTCAAACAGCCGCGGTTTCAGGGTCGGCGGCACTGGTCCGGTCTTGCCCCGCTCGGCATCCCGCTTAACGATGCTGGCCGCCAGTGGACTGCCGACGTGAACCTGCAGCAGATAGAGCCGTCCGCTCTGCAGGGTCGTGCCCGGTTGCACGGTTCGTGTGTAACCTTCCCGGTAGGAGGATCGCAGCAGCACGGCATCGGCGACAGCCTGCCCCGAATTGGAGTAGAGAGGCATATCCGTCAGCCCGAACTTTCCCTGGCGAGATCTCGCACTGCGACGCGAGGCTCATATAACTTCTGGCCGCGTAGCTCGAACTCCCGGCGCAACATTTCCAGCGCGTCGTGCGTACCGCGTGGTTAAAATACCGGTCGAGAAGGTGCAGCCGTCGGCCGACCGGTACAGACGTTTGCGCCGCGCCTTGGAGGTCGCTGTTGCTCGCGATGAGTCCATCTCTTCGCCGCGGCGCACCCGGGGCAGCGTATGTCGCGCGGCGTTCGCTATGGCCGTATCGAGCCGGCCGGCCGGCCGCCCGCCCGCAATCTGCTCGATCAGTGCCGCAAAAATTTCCGGAAGTTCCGCCGGGGAGCAAGCAGCAACGCGCAGCCTCGCGGAAGGCGCGCCGCCATCCCAAGCAGTTGCCACCAATTGCCCGGCGCCACGATCAGGCCAGGCAGCCCATCCGACGATGCCGCCGCCGTCAGATAGTGCCGAAGGCACCGCGCCGGTACCGTGCGAGTCGACCACCAGAATGTGCGGCGGCGGATCGGCACCCAGATCGTCCACTGTTTCCGAGAGGCGCAACGTAAACGCGCCGGCGGGATCGTCTTTCACCGCGCGCTCGACACTTGTGCGCCAGCGCCGCCCGAGAATTGCGGTGCGCAGTGGAAGCTCGAACCGCGCACGGGCGCCGGACCCGGTCCACCGTTCGTCCCAACTCACCCGCACCAGATCGGAACGCGCAGCGCGAGCGTTCGACCACCCCAAACCACAGCAACCGGAGTAGACGTAGGATCGACACTCCCCCAATCTTATTAAAGCTGTGACGTCACGAGAAAGTGGGAGCCGGGTACCGACACACCGTCGAGAAGCTTCACGCAATAGCGAGTAAAGCCGCAATGGACGAGCAGTCGCGACACTGGAATGTTCTTAAGTATGTAAAACGACAAATTAGCGTTGACATTGTAGTCGACAGCGGTTATCTTTCCGGCTCCCGTGATCGAGTTTCCCCAGACAACCTAAGTTAGAGAGGTACGTTCGTGGCATACCAGTGCCGTGAGGATGCGACTCCTTAGGCATCAAGCAAGGAAAAAAATGGCAAAGAAAAAGTCAACGAAGACCTCAGAGAAAGATACAGCCACTAGCCCTGACTCACCTTTCTATTCGCAGCGCACTTCGGTCGAAGAAATGGCCGAAGGTTTCTCGCCTGATCCGGGCAGTTGTGTGCTTTGGCGGCAACAGCAATTTCGACCACGTGTGTGGCTCGCTGTTGCGGACTGGTCAGGGCAGCCGCCGAACAATTTGAGGCCGAACACTCAGCTCGGTTCACTCGCGCCGCAGTGGGGCATTGGTGAACAGAACAGACTTGTACAGGTGACGAACGCTCACCAAGTATTCGCCCCATTTGCATCTTTAATGGCTCCCCCAAATGTCCTTTTAGCGACGGGCACTACTCTTGCTCAGTGGGAAGCAGTGGTTTGGACTTTCCAAAACCCGCGCACTGCTTGTTGGGGCACTCCGTAGATGAAACAGCAGATCTTAGCATTGTACGCAGTTTTATTGGTGGGAGGACTCGTTCGCGCCCAGACGCAGACAACATCGTCTGCGCAGTTTGTGGAATCTGCGCAAGAAGGCTCAGTAGTGCTGCTAGATTTTGGAGGCCCCTTCAAGTACGATCCGACCTCTAAAATAGCTACCTTGGCTGACGGCAGCACGGCGCTCGATCTGTCATCGGTTAAGCTGATTTCTCCCGACCAAGACACGGAACCGATAAAAGCAGCAGCAACACCGAGCGGCTCACTCGGCAATGACGTTTACCTGAATCTTGAACTCAGTAATTTTTCCAACACAAGTGGCAGCATAACAATAAATAGTTTCTCTGAAGGCACAAGAACGTTCCTGATTGTCATAGCTGCGAAGAAGAAGGATGAAGTATACACAGTCAACGTTGCAGTTCCCGCGAAGGGCACACCCAGGCTCGTTTTAAGTATTCCAAGTCCCCCAGTTCGTAATCAATTCACGGTTCAAGTTCAGAATGCGGATGCACATGGGATTTTTCAGAGCCTTCAGCAAGCGATAGCAAAAATTGTCATTACGTACGATTTCGGCCCTGATTCTCCGATCCCCAACATCAAGACGGGCGCAAAGCAAATTGATGCCCCTACGGGTGCGAGTTCGGTCCTGATTGTAGTGCCTAATACGGCCCTGCCATACCATGCGACTACGTACAAGGTGAGTTTCCAAATACCAACTGGTGTTCTTCCACCATCATTTCGAGTTTCGCCGCCTGCAAAGTCGTACTCTGTCAGCGCAGTTGCCAATTTCCCAAGTCCTACCGTGCTCGAGACTGCGGCTGATTATGATTTCGAGCCCACCTTCACATCAGCCGTAAACAAAAGTAAGCAGACCAGAACAAATACAGGGTTATTCATACTAAATCTGAAGCCGCTCCTGTTTGTGCATCAACAGAATGTGGACGGTAGGCCAAGACAATACTCCTATTGGACAGACTTCAAACCTAACATCTCCGCAAACGTCGACACATTACCTGAGAAGTCTTCAACTACCCCAAATCGAATAACCTTCGCCTTGGATTCTGAGCTTGGGTTCACAAGACAACGCAGCCAGCGATCTTCAGTGGCCTCAGGGGGGCAGCCTTTCGATCAGCTCACGTGGACCAATGGAGCGCATACTGATACTGATCGTGACTTCAAGGTATTTAGTACATACTGGCACACAGACGTGGCTTTTGATCCATGGAAATGGTCGGAAACGCAGGCTTTCAGGATTAGAAACCTCGTGCCAGCAGGCACTCCATCCCACACGCCCGCAGTTCCGGTGATTACGGCATATCGATTTCGACCGTCTTTTGGGTATGACCTTGGTTCGACAGACTATCGATCCGGTCCGGTTAGCTCAGAGCTAGGAACGAGTGTCTCAAGAGTATTACTGAAGCTCGACACAATGTTGGAAATCCGAAAAAAGGTGTCATTGTCGGTTGTGGATACGGGTTATTACCTGTTCGATGCCTCCCGGAGGAATACAAGAGACTTCTTGCTCGCGCAGGTTTCTGTGGACACTGGCCTTTTGCTTCGACTTGATACAAACAAAATCCAGAGTGCAGTTGCGTTTACCTACCAGCGGGGAGATCAACCACCGCTATTCACACCTGTTGACACTATCTGTGTTGGTTTAAAACTATATAAATGAATTTACCTAGAATTGATTGCCTTTTCATTTCCTACTGCGAACACAGAGAAATATGCTCTCGCACACGCTGCCGCAACACTGAAAAGCTAAGTTGATGCTTAATGCCGTAGAAAAGTAGAAAAAGCGAATCCAAATTGTTATTCTTTGCCACTTGAGCCGGGAGTTTTCGCAGAGCGTGGGCGACGACCGCTAACTCGTCCTGTTACGTTTGTTTAGCCGCGAGAGCGCCCTCCGCCCCTCCGCCACCGGCATCTCTCTCCAGATGTGCCAGTCTCTTTTCGGATTGGCGCGTAAGCTTCGACTTTCAATAAACCGGGGATGCTCGTTGGAAGTGTAGTTGGGAACGAAATCCGGAATGAGTCTGAGCCCTCGCCGATGCGCCTCGGCGACCAATCGGTCCAAATCCGCGAGGTTCCCGAAGACCCCCGCCACATTGCAATAATCTGTGACGTCATATCCAAAATCCGCCATGGGCGAAGGATAAATCGGAGAAATCCAGATCGCGTCGATGCCAAGGGTTACAACATGATCCAGGCGCCGAATAATCCCCGGAAGATCGCCGATTCCATCCCCATCGCTATCCTGAAATGAGCGCGGGTAAATTTGATAGATAACACCACGCTGCCACCACTTGAATCCTGCATGCGCTCAGGCCCCTAGATTCACAAACCAATATCGCTCAAGGTAAAATCGATCCGCAAGTTGTAAGCCGTGACCTGAGGACTCCTCGTGATCAACGACCTCTGGTACAAAAATGCAATCTTCTATTGCCTGTCCGTCGGAACCTACCTCGACACGAACGCTGACGGGATCGGCGATTTTCGGGGCCTCCTCCGCCGCCTCGATTACCTGCAGGGCCTGGGGGTAACGGCAATCTGGCTGCTTCCGTTCCAGCCCTCGCCGGGTCGCGACGATGGCTACGACGTTTCCGATTATTACGGAGTCGATCCCCGCTACGGCTCGCTGGGAGACTTTGTCGAGTTCACCCAGGGATGTAGACAGCGAGGCCTTCGTGTCCTGATCGATCTTGTCGTGAATCACACGTCAAACCAGCATCCGTGGTTTCAGGAGGCGCGCAAAGATCCGGCGTCCAAATACCGCGATTGGTACGTGTGGTCAAAGAAGAAGCCGCGAAACGCCAACAAAGGTATGGTCTTCCCTGGCGTCCAGAAATCCACATGGGATTACGATGACGCGGCAAAAGCGTGGTATTTCCACAGGTTCTACGATTTTCAGCCCGATCTGAATACTTCGAATCCCGAGGTTCAAGCTGAAATTCTGAGAATAATGGGTTTCTGGCTTCAGTTAGGCGTCTCTGGATTTCGCATGGATGCCGTGCCGTTCGTCATTTCCACCAAAGGCGCTACTAATCGACGCCCCACCGAGCACTACGACATGCTTCGCATGTTCAGCGAATTTCTCACCTGGCGCGAAGGCGACGCCATCATTCTTGCCGAAGCAAACGTACTCCCTTATGTGGATATGAATTACTTCGGCGCTTCCGGCGAGCGCCTGCAAATGATGTTCAACTTCGAGGTGAATCAAAACCTCTTCTACGCGCTTGCCACAGGTGACACTCGTCCCCTCGTCAAAGCCTTGAAGACTACCAAGCCACGTCCCGCCACCGCGCAGTGGGCGCAGTTCTTACGAAACCACGATGAGCTCGACCTCGGTCGCCTGACGAAGAAGCAGCGCCAGGCAGTCTTCGCCGCGTTCGGTCCTGAACCGAACATGCAGCTATACAAGCGAGGGATTCGCCGCCGTCTCGCTCCCATGATGCAAGGCGACCGACGCAGGCTTGAGCTCGCATACAGTCTGATGATGACGCTCCCCGGCACTCCCGTCTTCCGCTACGGAGACGAAATCGCCATGGGTGACAACCTCGATCTGCCTGAACGCGACTGCGCCCGTACGCCAATGCAATGGTCCAATGAACCGCAAGCCGGATTCACGGAAAGTGGTAAACCTGTACTTCCCGTAATCGCCGAAGGCCCTTACGGTTTCGAGCACGTAAATGTCGCCGCGCAGAAGCGCGATCCCAACTCCCTCATGGACTGGACCGAACGCATGATCCGCATGAGGAAAGAGGTTCCCGAGATCGGTTGGGGCGATTTTTCAATC
>DATNKA010000935.1:0-6959 GCA_035603655.1 Candidatus Acidiferrales bacterium
GTCCTCCGGGGCCGCCACCAAAGAGAGGACCGCGAGGACCACCGCCGCCACCGCGAGATCCGCCACCTCCACCACCGCCGCCCCCACCACCTCCCGGACCTCCTCCTGGATTGCCACTGGGACGGGTGATCTTAGGGCCAAACCCAAATGTCTTAGTGAGGCGCAGATTCACTGTAGCGTGCGACGGACTGGTGCCGAAATTGATAGGGGCGATTTTTTCTCCGGCAGTAGGCGCCGCGTTGAAGGTTCCGAGCGGTGTGCAATACGTCGTGGATGGCGCAGTGGGCGTCACGACGGACGGGCAGGTAGCCGTCGAGACCAAACCCGGACGATCGTTGAAGATCGAATCGTTATTCAGATCATTGCTGGTGGTGATATTGAAGGGAGTACCGGAGTTGGCCACGATGAAAGGGCTCAGACGGAAATTGTAGGGCAAAGCGAAGGATCCGACGACAAATAACCGATTACGAATGTCAAAGGAACCGCGGCCGTAATCCGCGCTGATGTTGTAGGAGTTCGAGGGAAAACTGGAGACGCCAGAAGTGTCGCTGTTTGCGTAGTTCAGAATGTAGTACCCGAAAAGCTGAACCTTCGACCCAATGCGCCAGTTGGTATTGGCGATCAATTGATTCTGCCGAAAAACGGCCTCCGAAACGTATTGATAAAGATTTTGGCTGCGCGGTGCGCACGCCGGGCTGCACGGAGTTCCGGGGAAAGGAGCGTCGGCATTGATGGTGAGCAACTGGTCGAAGCCGCGAGAGTTCAGGTAAGTCACGTTTAGAGTTGAGATTTTCGTGAGCTGCCGCTCGACGCTGATTGCGGTTTGCATGGTGTAGGGCGCATGCAGACGCGGACTGATCTGGTAAATGGTCGGAGTGACCGGTATGGCCGCGCCAGTGCACGCAGAAAAATCGGTGAGCGATGGGCACTGAGGATTATCAATCACAAACTGTTCCTGCGTGATGCCGTTCAAACGATCGGCCTCCAGAATTTGTGCCTCCTGAAAGCGATCGTAAAAAACGCCGAAGCCTCCGCGGAGAATAACCTTGGGCGGAGCACTCCTGCCTCCGACTCCCCAGGCAAACCCCAGACGAGGCGCCCAGTCCGTATGGTCCTGAATACCGGTCTGACTTTCGAAGCGCAGGCCGTAACTCAAAGTAATGTTAGGACGCACTTTCCAATCGTCCTGATAGTAGAGACCGGCATCGAAATTTCCTACTATCAGAGGCGGCTTGCCCAGCGTGTAGGTGAGCTGGGTTGCGATCGGCGTGGTAGCGTTTCCCCCATTTTGAAGCGCGGTTGCATACGAGATTGGGCAGGGTGCTTGCCCCGGGGCGGGCACGCAAGCCTGCTCTTGCGGTGTTGGCAGTAGTGACGAGAATGTAAATTCGCCGTTGAATCCGGAGGTTTGACTGTTGGCGTCGCGAATGCCGCGCAGCCGCGCTCCAAACTTGATCGTATGATTTCCGTGAAGGATCGAAGTGTAGTTCTGCAGCTCGTAGTGGTCCTGGTGGTCGAGGATGTCGCCCTGATTGTTGCCGCCGCCGTCGAACGATCCCAAAACATTGAGAGTAGGCTGGGAATTCACTGCAAACTGATTGTCAAGCTCGCGCAGGTACTGAAATCGAATTTCGTTGATGATCTTTGAACCAATTACTTGCGTGTCACTGATTTGTAACGTGTGCTCGGTAGAGTCGGCATTGTATCCCTGAGAGGGCAAAGTGAATTGCCCGACGCCCTCGTTCTCCTCGGTGTCGCGGTAGTACTGATAGCGTACGGTCAAGGTGTTGTTCTTGGTGAGCGCATAGTCGATACGAGGGGTGAGGTTGGTTCGATGCCTGGGAAAAGGCACCGCCTCGATGAGAGGAGTCTCAGCGAAAGTAGTGGGATCAAGCGTAATCGCGTTGACGGCAGAGAGATCGTTGATATTGCGGCGCTGGAAGTCGAAGAAGAATGAAGCCTTCTTGTTAATCGGTCCACCGATATTGCCGCTGAACTGAGTGGAATCATAACCGGGCTGATTGGCGCCTCCGAACGGATTAGGGGAGTTGAAAGCCGAGTCGTTTCCATTCACCTGAAACTGCCCGTGAAACTTATCACTGCCAGGTTTGGTGAACACTTCGATGCGGCCGTAACCGATTTTGTCAAACTCAGCCGAGAACGGATTTTGGTTGATGCGAATCTCACGAATCGATTCTTTGGGAGGCAGCTGCCCTGCGGTGAAACCGTCAATGTAGAGCTGGCCGCCGTTGGGTCCGGCGGACGGTCCAGCGAGTGCCTGCAGGTCGGTGAGTAGTTCGTCGGGATCATCCGGTAATGCTTCCAGTTCCTTGCCCGAGATCGTGAGGGAACCAGCGTTGTTCGAGGGATTCACGTCGATGGTAGGCGCCGTATCTTCTACCTGAATCTTCTGCTGCTCGACTTCAATCCCCATCGGAACATTCAGCAGCAAGGCCTGATTCGCGGGTACAACCACGTTATCGTTTTCGTAGACTGCGAATCCCTGGGCAACCACGTTCAACGTGTATTGCCCCGGAGCCAGCCCTTTGAATTCATATTGCCCTTGTCCGTTCGCCTGCGTTTGGATAGGCGTCGATCCGGCGGCTGATGGCGTAAGTACAACCTTGGCGTTCGGAATTGCGGCGCCCGAGGGATCGCTAACCTGCCCATGCAAGTTACCGGCCGCCGTCTGGCCGTACACAAGCAGGGCGCAGAACTGCAGCACCAAGAAAACAAACCCGAAAACCGAGCACTTCCTAACGTTCATCTATGATCCCGTTCTCAAAAAAGAGCCATCGCCTTAGCCTGACTGTGAGTGATTGTGTTTGCGCTCGGGATGTTATGGCCCGCCGCTGTCCGCGGCCGGAGCTCCCAGGCTCCACGGTGCCAGCATCATGGCTTGGCCGGCATTGGGCGCGGCTTGCAATATAGGTTCGACGCCGCTTACCAGTTCGATCGCTGTGCTCGGTCCCGAAGCTGTGCCCTCCCTTGAGAGAATGACCACAGCATCTCCCTTGTGCAGATCAGCCAGTGAGCCCGCCGGCACTCGATTGATAATCCGCTGCAAATCCGGGGCACCCCCCGGACGTCCGCCTGCTCCGTTTCCTCCCGGAGGGCCTGCTGAGCGGCCGTTCTGGTCGCTCACGGTCGAGCCTGATGTAGATGAGCCACCCGACGTGGCCGCGGCCGTGGCTCCCTTCAAGCGCTTGGCCATCATTTGAGCCATCTCCGGGGACAAGTGCCGAAGCTGTGAGTCTGAAGTAATTTTGATCACCAAATTTTTCTTCGACAATAAATCGTGAACGCTTAGCGTCGAGGAACTTGCATCAACGGAAACAACCGTTCCGGCAAAATTGTGGAATGTTCCCGAAACAATTTCATCCGCCGTCAATGCGGCCCCATCCGCGCTGCGGTCGCCGCGAGCACGCACCTGATCGCCGGGATGAATTTCCTCCAGCATGCTGGTCTTAGCGTCGTCAAATTTCACCGAGTCGGGAGCGTAGCGGCGGATCACTGTATTTTTTGAAGTATGAAGAACAACATCTTTACCCCGCGCGGAAATTGTCAGGGTCCCTGCAGCCGCATCCACGGTTTTGACGAGTCCATCTGTTCCACGCTTCTGCCAGTCCTGCAGATCCTGCTCGTGCCGCGCTTCGAGATCGGATCGCTTCATCACTACAACCGATGACGCGACCAGCGATAGGTTATCGTCAGACACCTTGCCACCGACCAGAACGCGATCGCCCACCTGCACATCCTGCAACTGAATCGGCGTTGCATTCTTCAGATCTTTCTCGCCTGGCGCAATGCGGACAATTCTTGTTGCGGGCTGCACCGTGACCTTGAGATCGGATCCAGAATCCGGAGTGAGAGTGATCACCGTGCCATTGACAGCTTTGACCGCGCCTATCCGTCGAGTGGCGGCTCCAGAAGCGGCGCCTTCCTGAGTCGACTGTGTGGACCACATCATCGCACCAGAGAGAACGAAAAATGAGGCAACGCCGAGCGCGCGGATCAGGATACGTTTGCTGACTTCGTTCATATCGCTCCTATTAATCTACATTGCTACGCCGCACAAAATGTGGGATTTACAAAGTTTTACTTCGAAGATAAGAAGTTCCACACCAACGGCGCAACCGCGACAGGAAAGAGCGGGAAAGCATCACAATGATGCCGGTTATTCCGCGATCAGTAAATTTTCCGCGAACGGCCACTGCTCGTCAATCCATTGGATATCGCAGCGAAAGCCCGCTGTGCAGGCCATTCGAACAACTTCGTCGGGAGAATACTTGTGGCTGCTTTCCGTCCAGATCGTTTCGCCTTCCATAAACTCGGCGGACAGCTCCGCGGCGGCGATGTTTACCGTCTGCCTGCGCCTCGACCGGAGATGCATTTCGACGCTGCGTGTATGGGGATTGATTTTCGCCACGTGCTCGAAGTGCGCTAGATCAAAATCGCCACCCAATTCACGATTAATGCGGGCCAGCAGATTTAAATTGAAGGCCGCCGTAACTCCCAATTCGTCGTCGTAGGCAGCGAGAAGTTGGGCAGCAGGCTTTTCCAGATCGGTGCCCAGCAGGAGGGAATCGCCGGGCTGCAGAATGCGGCGAACCTGATTCAGGAACTTGAGCCCGGCCATGCGATCGAAATTTCCGATCGTGCTACCCAGGAAAAGCACCAGAAGATGCTGGCCAGGCAGCCGCTGCGCGGCCACTTCGAGCAGTCCGTCGAGATACTCTCGCTCGAAACCCAGTATGCTGACGCAATCTATGTCGCTGAGTTCACGCTCGCACATGGCAAGAGCAGTGGGAGAAATTTCGATCGGATAGTAACGGGTGCGCTGGCGGCGACAAAGAGCCTCGAGAACCTGGCGAGTTTTCTTTCCGCTGCCGCTGCCAAGCTCCGCCACAGCAATCGGAGTGGCGAGGCGCTCGACAATATCACTCGCATAGCGGCGCAGCAGGCGCTCATCGGCACGCGTCAGACCGTATTCCGGCAGGTGGCTGATCACCTCAAACAGCGCAGAGCCGACATCGTCGTACAAGTACTTCGACAACAGTTCCTTCTGGCCGGGCTTGGTAAGGCCGGCACGAACCTCCGCTGCGAATTCATAGGTTATGTCGGCGGTGATAGCGCGAACGAGCATTTGACATCTCCTTGTGACGAGTCAGCGGCTTACGCAACGAAATCCGGTGTAGATAAACTGGTAGTGTGCCTGAAACCAGTTGCGGAAGGTGGGCCGCAACATGCATGCAGCGGTGCGCGCCGATCCGCCTTTCATGACGAAGTGTTTGCCATCGAAGAAATCGGCGGAGTATCCGCGATAGAACGGGAACGGTTCGAATCCAGGGAAAGGCGCGAATTCAGTGGACGTCCACTCCCAACCATTACCCAGCATGCCTTGAACGCCGAAGCCACTCCCCCCCGCGGGAAATGCATTTACCGGCAGGGGATTCCAGCCGGCGAAATCAAAGTTGCCGAATTCAGAGGAAGGCGCTTCGTCCCCCCACGGGGAATCTTGCTCTTTGCCATCGTTATTCGGGGTGGAATAGGCGGCGCGCTGCCATTCGGCTTCAGTGGGTAACGACTTCCCGGCCCATTTGGCGTAAGCTTTCGCCTCCGCCTGGCTCACATAGACTGGCCAGTCCAGCGGCAACGGAACCTCGTGGAACATGGTCCGATACAGCCACTGGTTTCCATCGTGCTTCCAAAAGGCGGGGTGAGAAATCCCGTGCTGGGATTTCCAGTTCCAGTCACTGTCGGTGACCTCCGTGTCCTTTCCCTGGGTCTCGCTACCATCGGCGCTCCACAGCGAGCGAGATTCGTAGCCGCCCGCCTCGATGAATTCTAGATACTGCCGGTTCGTAACCTTGTACCGGTCAATGGCAAACGCGGGGATATCGACGTCGTGGGCGGCAAACTCATTATCCCAACCAAACGAATTGGTCGAGCGAGACAGGCCGAGTGTAACGGAGCCGGCGGAAATTTCTACACTGCGATGATCGACCGCAGGAGTAACGAGATCCGCCGATTTTGGCTGCCGAACTTTCCGATCAAGCGGCAACTGATGCAGCATGTAGGCCAACGTCTCGGCGTGCATGAACCGATGTTCGGTGGCAACGTTGAGCAGCGTGGACAGGGGAAACCCATCCCTTCCGGCGCCATTGGAATCGAGCGCCTCCGGTAATTTTTGGTCGAGGACACTTCGAATCTTTCTTACGTAATCATGGACCGCGACAATCGAAGGCCACTGTGAAGCTTGATCGCTGGGCAATCCGCCCCCGACGGGGTCGATGCCAAAAGCGAACAACCGATCGAACTCAGGATGGAAGGCTTTCAGCCCAAGCACCGGTTGCAACAGATTCCAGTCGAAAGCTTCGAGGTGTCCGATGTAAAAGACGATGCGGTGGCGTTCGGCGATGGGCCGTTTGTATAGCGAATCCGGATTCACGATCGCGAAGAGATCATCCGTTTGCTGACGAGCACGTGATAATTGCTCGATCAGTTCGTGACCAACGGCTCCGGTATAAGTGGTAGGCATGCGGATCTCCGAAATCTGACGACGAACAACGTGGGCGTTGGAAATAGGGCCCGTGGTCTGACGATTTTACCCGTGTCTCTCTCCGAGTACCATAGGCTTATGTCCCTGCCGATATTTCATGTAGACGCCTTCACAACAAGCCCTTTCGCAGGCAATCCGGCCGCAGTTTGCCCGCTCGCGGAGTGGTTAGATGATGATTTACTACGTTCGGTCGCCGCAGAAAACAATCTTTCCGAGACCGCTTATTTCGTTCCCCGGGGCGAACACTATGACCTGCGGTGGTTTACCCCCAGCTGCGAAGTGAAACTTTGCGGGCATGCGACCCTGGCGTCCGCGTTTGTACTGATGCAAGTTCTTGCACACGGAGTGGAACGGGTGCGGTTCGAAACCCGTTTCAGCGGTGCGCTCACGGTTTCTC
>DATNKA010000936.1:0-6491 GCA_035603655.1 Candidatus Acidiferrales bacterium
GGCGAGAGGGCACCCCAGTCGACCGCCGAGCTCTCGCGGGATCATGGGCTCGGCGCGTTTCAATCGGTTCACCATTTTGGGTCAATTTTACGAAAATATTTTGTCATTTTACTTTAGGAGTATCTGCCACGACTGGACAAAGAAACGGTTTTTTCTATTGAAAAGCAGCACCCTCGTGACGGGTGCGGCCCATGAGCGATCTTGGAAGGGAACTCATGAGAGGCGTCGTAGTTGGAGCAAGGCAAACTCCTCGACGAAGTTGGTCAGCGGCTTGCGACGCTGCTCACCGGGTTATTCACGTCACGCGACTTGCAAGAAAGCAAAGCAAGACTTGCAGAAGCCCAACGCGTCGCCCAGGTCGGCTACAGGGTATGGAAGCTGGATACGGATCGCGTGACTGGTCCGACGACGCCCCAAACTCCAGCCAAGGTTATGACCTGCGCGAGATGGGCGGGTGTTTCGAAATACATTTGGATTAGGTAAACCAAGTGCGGCTGCAAATCGCTCAAATTGGAGCGGAAGTCTTGCGGGAGCCGGCCAATCAGTTATGCCCGCGAAGAGATCATAAGGGCGAAAACACGGTCTCAGGAATCGTGCCAAGCCAGCGCAATGTTCGTGGGACTAGGCAGTTTGAGCCAGCCACTGAAGCGAGTCCGATCTCCTGCGAGAGCGCGTCAGCAATAATATCGGCGAAACCGCGGACGAGGAGGTTTCTCGAATCCAATGTTGACCAGTTGCGCCAGTTGCTCCAGCTGCAACAGGAGCTAAACCAATTGGCGACCAGCAGCCAAGCGGCGCAGTAGACGAACCTCCCTTCGTGTAATAGCCTCAAACCCAACGGTGATCATCACACCCCGTTTGTCTGAGGGCCAGGTTGCGAGAGAGATGGAGCAGACCCTTGATTCATTGCTAGCCTTGGCTTAAGCTGGGCTGCCTCGCGATCCAACTGATTAACCATGCGGAACGCGCGCTCAGCTCGTCGGCTCGTGCGCGATTCCATAGTGATGACCAGCGCGAAGCACCCAATAAAGTGAAATCGTAGTGTTGACTACTCGCATAAGCAGACAGATAATGAAATTTTTTTCCGGGAGGACTCACCAATGATCAAGACAACTGTGTTCGTGCTGTTGTTTGTGGGTAGCTGTTTGATCGCACAATCAGGTCAAACTCAGTCTCAGCCGTCAACCAAGTCGAAGGGGCGAGTGACAGTACAGGGATGCCTAAGCCGGCAGAGTGGCGATTACATATTGACGCAGTCCGATCCAAGCAACAGTTACGTGCTTCACGCTGCCGATAACATCAAGCTGGGCCAATATCTTGGCCAGCAAGTGGAGGTGACCGGAACGAAATCACCGACTTTGAGCGACAGCTCAGATGCCGGGCGGTCAACTTCTGCTGTAATGCTCACGGCCAGCTCGATCAAAAGCATCTCCAAGGAATGCAGCGGCAGATAAGCGATCTAGCCCGGCATAGGACCCGCGGGTTGAGAGTCGGAACGGTTTAACTCGGGTATTGTTATCCCAGAGCCAGCGGGGTGGTCGGCGTGTCCTGCCCCTGCATGGGCATGGGAGATCATGTTTTCGGGCGCTGTGATCGCATTCTGATTTGCCGATGCTGTTGATGTAACAGAGTTGCTTTTCAGAATCTGCCTCGCTAAAGGCAATCGTTCCAAACGGTGCAGAGCAATCAACTGTTCCCTCGGTTCACTTTGCCGACCCCGCTGGAGGCCCTTACGGTGAGGCGGATGCCGGTGCATTCGCTCCGTACCGCGACGAAGCCGTGTTCGAATCCTGCGACATCTTAGTAGTCGCCGATGATCAGGCCTTTGTCGTTGATTCCAGGGAAGGGCGGTTCCCGTTCCGCTAGGGATTGTGATGTCGTGAATGTTCCCTTGCTGGGTAATCCCTGACGCCACGCAGGTTTTGCGTGCACTGAGCGGTCGTGCAGTATCCGGCAACAGCGTCACTTTGATCGTTGACTCCCTTCGGGATCGTCAAAATTGGACCTGGATCGTCGATCGAAGAATAGGTTCTTCCCCTGAGCCGCAATCAGAAAGTAATTTCGTCAAATCAACAACCCACGTAATCCGCGATCCACAGACAAAAGTACATCGGGGGAACTCCGCCGAAGCCAGTGTCCCTCTGTTACCGCGCCCGAACAGCAATCGCTGGCGGCCATGTCTTAGAAACGCAATCTCACCGAGAATTGTATCTCGCGCGGAGTTCCGGATCCGATCGGACTGACCGGCGTCGTTGTGTTGACGGTCTGAATGATGCTGCCAAAACCGGGAACGCCGAATGTGGCCTGCGGCAAACCATATTGGGGATGGTTAAAGATGTTGAAGAACTCGGAGCGAAACTCAAGGCGTGCGCGTTCTGTGAGCGAGATGCGTTTCCCTAGGCCGAAGTCCATCTGCCAAGCCCCCGGTCCGCGAACCACATCGCGGGGGGCATCTCCGAATGTGCCGGTTGCAGGAACGGTGAAGGCCGCCGGGTTGATCCACTGGCCGATGGTCGCGCCTCCCGGCGGCGTGAGCGGTACGCCCGGCACGATGTCAGGGCGCTGATCGGTGGCGTTGCCGTCGGGAACCGAGGACGACGAACGATTAATCAGAACGTCGACCGGGAATCCGGTGCGAGCTATGAAGGTCGAAGTGACTTCCCATCCGCCGGCAACGGAGCGCCAGAAGCCTGGTTCGCTAAGGAACGGCTTTCCCAGCCCAAAGGGAAGTTCGTAAATGGCGTTGGCATTGAAAACGTGACGTGCGTCCCAGATGCCGGAAGCGCGCTCGCAAGCCTGGCAGGCGACGTTCTCCGGGACCAGCGAATCGCCGTCGCCGCTGCCATCGGAGCCGTCATCGATCTCATGCGACCACATGTAATTGGCCCCGAGCAGGAAACCGCGGGAGAACGTACGCTTCACGGCAAGCGAGAGCGCGTTGTAGTTGCTGTTGTCTTTGTTGCCGCGCCAACTCACCTCACCAAAGTTCGGGTAGGGACGGGTTCCAGTCGCAGGACTGACAATGTTCACTTCAGAGAGCGTGAGCAGATGAACCCCCTTGCTGCCTACATACGAGGCAGTTCCGACGAAGCCGGCCGGCAGTTGCTGCTGCACTGACAGGCCGAACTGTTCTACGTAGGTATCTTTACGGCGGCGGTCATCGTCGCGCGGAGAGATGATTCCGGTCGTGTCCGCGAGAAAGGGAGTAATTGGATAACTCAGGGTGGGGATGGTTTTGTTGGACAGCGAATAGGCGAACACTTCGTTGCTGATGGGCAGGTTCTGATCGTCGAGTTGGCCATCCTCGTGATAGATGCCGTATCCACCGCGGATCACCGAACGGCCGCTCTTGCCCGGGGACCAGGCAAACGCAAGGCGTGGATCGATGTCACCGTAATTGCGCTGACCGAAACTCGCTCCCACTCCACAAAAGCCTTGCGGTCCACAGGTTGCGAAATCGAAGGGATTGGCCCGGCCTTGGACCTCATGAAAAATGTTGAAGAAGCTGTAGCGAGCGCCCAGGTTGAGGGTCAGGTTTGATGTCACTTTGAATTCGTCCTGCACGTAGCCGTAAAACTGCGTCTTGCGCAGGCCGTTGATGGGGAGTGCCCCGTTGAGGCTGGCCGTGCTGACTTGATTGGCGTCGAGGGCACCGGTGGAGGCAAACACAACCGTGCCAGCTTCCGTGTTCCCCTGATTGAGCTGAATGCGCCGGACTTCGACGCCGGCTTTCACGGCGTGGCGTCCTTTCACCCACGTCAGGTTGTCGATCTCGGAGAATGAATTGCCGGCGCCGGTGCTAACCCGATTGTTGTTGAGGGTGGTGAATCCGGAGACTGAGACAGCGTAAGGAATGCCGGTGGTGTTGATGTCGGTGGTATTGGCAGTGCCGCGATTAAAGCCAAATTTGAATTCATTCACCAGCGTCGGAGAAAAAATGTGCAGCAGTTCGATGCCGCCGTTCACCGGAGCAGAAGTGAGCTGTTGGCGATCCAGGAGATTGTTGCCCGAACTGGCTAAAGGCTGTGTATTGACGGCGCGATCAATGTTAAAACGGACGAACGCGGTGGTCTTCTCCGTGAATCGCTGGTCGAGCCGAATCATGGCGGAATTCTCGGTCACCACCTGCAATCCTTCGCTGGTGAATTGATTGATGTCAAGATTGCTGGTGGGAATCTCGCTCTTCGGGTACGCATCAAGAATGGGAATGAGCGCCGGAGAATCGGTTGCGACCTGCGCCCGGAAGGCGTCGCTGGGCACGTAACCGAGCAGAGGGAATCCCCAGTGTTGCCGATAGCCTTCGTAGGCTAGAAAGACGAAAGTCTTATCGCGAACGATTGGACCTCCGACTGAACCCCCAAACTGATTCAGATGAAACGGTGGCTGCGGGGTGGTCACGATAGGGACCGGCTGCACGGCATCGAATGCGTTATTGCGGAAAAACTCGAACGCGTCGCCATGCCACTGATTTGTTCCTGAAGGGGAAGTGACGGCGAGTTGCGGGCCACCGGTTCCGCCCGCTTCCGCGGTTGCAAGCATCGAATCGACGCGGAATTCCTGGATGGTGTCGAGAGGAATAGACAGACGAACGTAAGGCTGCTGTGGCTGATTTACAATATTGGTTGCGTCGATGCCGTCGTAAGTAAAATTGTCGTCATCACGTCCGCGACCAGCAAATCGAACCGAACGCTGGTTACTGCCTCCGGTATCGACAGCACCTGGCACGAGCGCAGTGAGGGTTGCCCAATTACGGCCGTTGAGCGGCAACTCCTTTACCTGCTCCGGCTCGGTGCGGTCACCTAAAGCGTCTGACGTTTTATCCATCTGCTCAGAACCGGCAGAAACTTCCACTCGTTCATTGCCACCTGAAACCTGAAGGCTCGCGTTGAGAGTTCGAGTGCGACCGAGAACTTCCTCGACGTCTACGAAGGTGAGGGTGCTGAACCCTTCATGTTGAAACGTGATCGTGTAATTACCGACCGGCAACTCGGGGAGGTCGTAGGTTCCTGCGAAAGATGAAGTGGCGGTGCGTTGTAGTCCGGTGGCCGCCCGCACGGCGGTGACCCGAGTCTGGGGCAAAACGCGCCCCGAGGGGTCAGTTACGGTACCACTCAAGGCTGCCCGATCGATTTGTGCACGCGAAAACGGGGTCAAGCTCAGAAGAATTGCTGACCAAAAAAAAATTGAACGGTTAGCGCACCCGATGCTCCAACCGGCGATTTCAAAGCTCGCGTTTCGACCGTACCGCATGCGCACCCCCCTGTTGACATAGGTTCCTGCAATTATGAACCGACAAGGGTAGGCACGGAGTGTTACGTCGTTGTCATAGGTATGTGAAAATTAGGTGAATTTGCTGAGCACGAGAGCAACTAATTTTCATCATAGCCTAAAATGCTGTCCCCAAATGATTTCGACGGCGCTTCGAAACGCCGGAGCTCAAGCTCTGGAAGCAGAAAATCGACTGGCGACGTGTGCTTTGCATTGGCCCGGGACCAACTAGGCGCAGTAACATTTACGCCGGTGCTGGCCTGGTTGAGGTGGTGAAGGACCGTGCTCTGAGGCGTAAACAAAAAACCCTCTCCCGGTTATCGGGGAGAGGGTTCGTTGCAGTCAGAACGTTTTAGTCGTCCAAGTCAGCGGTGGTGGGTGCCGGCTTGTTGAAGTCACTGGGGGGGCGAACCTTGCTCTCGCCGGGATAGGGCCGCGTAAACCCGGTGGACATGTACCAGTTCAGATGGTTGACGGTGTCCGGGTCTTCGGAGTCGGGCTTGGTCAGTTTGCCCGCGAAGACCTGCGCCTTCTTCTCGAGCCAAGCCCTCTTCAAGGCTTTGACCGCAGGGCTGCCCGTTGTGTCGGCTGCGCTCGCTGTGACGCCCTGGTCCAGCGGGACTTGGTTCGGCACGTGCGTCCAGGGCTCGAAGTTCTGCTGGGACGGATTGCCCTTGACGAAATCCGTCGTCATGGGCGACGCGATGAGGTCGAACTGGTTCATGGGCGGCAGACCGAGGATTTGCTCGATCGTCCGAGTCATGTTGACCTGCGTGTAGTAGGTGTGGTCGGTGGGCCCGTTCTGCACGGTGTATGGGCTGATGACATACCCTGGACTGCGATGACCATCGACGTGATCGACGCCGTTCTGCGCGTCGTCTTCCTCGACGAAGATCGCCGACGAGGACCATACCTTGCTGTGGCTGATGTAGTCGATAATGCGCCCAACCGCCAAGTCGTTATCGGCCTGTTCGGCGTCCGAGGTTGGTGGGCCGCCGGTATGGTCGCACATGACCCACAGGATGCTCAACGCGGGCACCGCGCCGGCGGCGACGTCATTCTTGAAGTCCTGCATCCACAGATCGACGCGGAACTGGTCAGGAATGCCCAGATCGAACTGCGGGAAGTTCTTGATGAGGTGGTTAGACACGGCGGGGAGAGAGGACTGCGCCTGGACCGTGTTCTGGTAGTACAGCGTCGTCTCAACCCCATTCTCGTAATTT
>DATNKA010000937.1:0-12735 GCA_035603655.1 Candidatus Acidiferrales bacterium
CCACGCCCGTGCCGGCAGAGAACGATATCTCTTCTGCGTCCCTTGCCCCCGGGTCGGCAGTTGAGGCAGCGCCCACTCAGGTATCCATGCCTCAGAACGCTTCCAGTGGCACAGAAACTGCACTTTTGTCCTCGCTGGGGCATAACGAAAAGCCAGTCGAATTCGAAGCGCGCTTGTTATTTTCCCCCAAGGATGCTCCCCCACCGAAACTGGTAAATTTGCCCCTTTCCAGCCGCCAAATTCCCTTTCCAGACGCGAATCTTGCACCCCCTGCTTTACCTCAAGTCGCCAACAAGAGGGCACACAAAGGCGTGTTTGGAAAGCTTACCGGATTCTTTTCGCGGATCTTCCGTTAGGCGCTGCTACTTGACAAATCGCGTGGCTGAAAGAGGGATTCAGCCTGAATTGAATCTATGCTGCTCTGAGCCTCCGAAGGTCACGAGTTCGACACTCGCATGGTCCGAAGGGTCACCCAGCGGAGCCTTGCCGCTCAGTCCGGATGGGAAACCGGGCCCAATTGCCCGGTTCGCGAGTTCTCCCATGGCGATTGCGTTTTGCCAAATCTGCACTACGGCGTTCAGAAACGCTTGTCGATGTTTAAGGTTACTGGCGCTCGCGCGAGAGCCGGTAAAAGAGCAAGGCTGATCTTTTGTCCGTTTCGGTATGCGGCCCTCTCAAAAGTAAGCGTCTGACCAACACACCTGTGCGCAAAAACCTGTCTCTGTTGAGCTAGCTGGATGACCGTAGAAAATAGGTTGTCAGCATCCAAGCGACGGACACGAGCAGCAGTGCAGCAGTTAGTGGCGGAGTTCGTGAGCAGTGGTATGCGGCGGAGCGCGTTTTGCCAGAGTCGAGGTGTGAGCTTCAGCCTCCGGATCGCCATCAGAAGAAGCGGCCTTGGAAGAGCAGGCGTAGACCAGTTTCTTCGGCTTCAAAGGGATGAAGCAACTCTTTCCAAACATTTGCGTTAGGACCTCGCGCAGTTTCGCAGTCTCGTTCTCCCATTGTGATTTTTCATGGTACGGAAGGCGAAACACAGGTGCTCAAAAAAGAGATTCAGAATCATGCAAGCATGAATGAAACAAACGGCAATCATTATTCCCGGCGCGATGGAAGCGCTACAAAGTTTGGCAAAAGCTGCCGAACAGAGTGGCGTACCAAAGAAGACACTCGATCTCGTTCACCTGCGGGCGAGCCAGATCAAGGGTTGCAGCGTATGCGTTGACATGGGCCTCCGTTTTAAGAAGGGAAGGCGGACGAGACAAACGAACCCCTGTTCGCCTTCTCGGCTTGCGTCTTGGCCGTGGGGACTCTACTCAGTCAAAGCGGACCAGTCAAGTAACGACAGCGCTCAAATATTACTCCGTCATGATTTCTTTTAGTTGAAACGTTCTGGATTTCATTGTCGATAACTCCGCTCGTGAGGCTTTAATTCCACAGCTGCCTCCTGAGCTTCAGTTGTCAAATACTTTTCACAAACCTATGTAGAGTTTGACACGGGCAAAGAATGGCGAGATTCAGGCGGTATGTCATTTGTTTGTTAACTCTTCGTCAAGTTTCGTAAGAAAGAAGGCAGACTGACACGTGCTTTTAATTCTTTCCTAATCGGAAATTTGAGTGTTGAGACGAGAAGTGCGGTCGCGTATACAAAAAAATACGCACCCTTGACTTTCACGTGACAAAGCTTGCTCCTGTGTTTCTTAAGCTCTTCAGGAAGGCAGCAAACTTTAATCCTGGAGACATAGATTATGAAAAGCCGTTTCGTACGTGTTTCACTCCTTCTTTCCACTGGGCTGGTTGCTCTGCAGCTTTGGGCAGGACAACTCAACCAAAGTGGTCAGCAGGTGTTTACGGGGGAAGTCACCGACACGTTTTGTGCGAAGAACAAGTCGCACGAAGAAATGATGAATGAAAACAAGACTATGGGACGCGAGAAACAGACGTGTACACAGAAGTGCGTGCAGATGGGAGCCAAGTACGTCTTACTTGACACGTCCAAAGGAACGGTTTACCAGCTCGACGACCAAGGAAAGGCTGCGGCGTTTGCAGGCCTGGAGGTGCGTGTCGTGGGTACACTCGAAAACAACCAGCTCAAGATTGCAAGCATCGACGCTGGTTCGCCGGCCGTAGCGTCCGGGCGGTAGGCCGGAATCTCTACGCTGGAGGTAGTGCCTTATCAACCTGTGTCCGGTGGTTGGTTAAGGCACTATCCCCGCAAAAGTAACTCACTTCAGTTTCGTAAAAGAGCGCGGAGGAGAAATGCGCAAATTCATTCTTGGAATCATTGCTACGCTGCTGGTGCTCGGTCTGGGTGGGCTGGCTGTCGCGACCTTGGGCTTGATGCCGACGAACGCTGATGCGACTCCGCCTCGGCTCGAACGCCGCGTGGCCGGCGGGGCGCTGGATGCTTCTATGGAGCGCCATGCACCGCGACGAGGCAGCCCGATTCCGCCAACCGATGAGAATTTGATCGACGGTATGAAGGTCTACACCATGAATTGTTCCATGTGTCACGGGACACTCGACAACCAGCCGAGTCCGCTGGAGAGGTCGTTCTATCCGCCCGTGCCACAGCTGATCCTCGATCCGCTGGATGACCCTGAATGGCATATCTATTATGCAGTCCGCACTGGAGTCCGCTACACCGGCATGCCAGCCTGGGATAAAGCGCTGAGCGACCAGGACATATGGAAAGTCACGGCATTTCTTGCCCGCGTACAAACGCTACCCCCGGGTGTGCAGGACTACTGGAAAAAATCGTTCGGGGTTGGTCCGTCACCTGCTGGTTCGGAGAAGCGCGAGGACGAGCGGTGACCGCAGGCCGATGTCGAGCCTTCGCATCTATGCTCATAGTAAGGGCATCGCCCACCTGTGTAAGGGCATCGCCCACCTGTCGGTGGTTGAGGGCGGCTGACTCGTCGACCCCGGAGCCCTTTCCTCAACTCCAGAACAAGCTCGCCAGTTTGGATCTGGAACTCTCCGCCGAACAATGGAAGAGCCTGGACGAAGCGAGTCGAATTGAACTCGGCTTCCCTCAGCATCTTTGCGAGAAAAAAATGGTGCGTGCAATCAGGCATGGCGGGGTGTGGGATCGCCTCCTGCTCTAGTGTGAGCGTTTAAGGCAGGATCTGCGAGCGACTCACGCACAATCAGCTCCGCTCCTGCCGGTGGGGATATTCAGGTGGTGGACTTGTCTCAGCGCCAGGAGGTTATGAGGCGCCTCGGCGAGTCCCTTCCCAAGCAGAATGTCCGTCGCCTTTCTGCGAACAGCGGCGGAAAACCAGAAGATCTATTCGAGAACAGAGTTTGGGTTAGCAGCGAAAAGGTGAATCGCACCTGCGAGCGTGGGCCATTGAATCGAGTGGTCGAACTAGGTCATCCAACAAGAAAAATGCCCTGGGATACGGAATTCGCGAACCTCGATGCCGGCAGCAGGGAGCACGTAGGGGTAGCATCGGATAACGTCGGGAGCAGAGACGCCTCCTCTCCTTTTGCCGCCCTAAGAACGGCGGGTGAGGGAATGCCGAATGAGCTGGTGAAGTCACGCGCGCCAACCGGCGAGACCCCCAGGGAATGGATTGGATCGCTGGCGAGCCGCTATGAGGCACTTCTTCGCGCCTCTCGAGCGATTAGCTCGTACCGTGAACCGGTAGCACTGTTCCGCGTTCTTGCCAGCGAACTTCAGCATGCCGTGACCTTCGACTACCTCGGTCTATTTCTGTACGACGAATCGCTCAACAAGATCGAGATGCCTGTGTTGCATGTCGTGAATGGACCCGGCGTGGCCATTCCCGCGGATTTGCGTCCAGAAGAGACCATTACCTGGTGGGTTTATCACAATCAACAACCCGTGGTTATCTTGCACGCACCTGACGAACGCCGATTCCCTCGGATCATGGAGATTTACAAGAGATGCGGGGTTCAATCCGCAGTCGTGCTTCCTGTGACCACAGCACATCGCCGCCTCGGTGGGATAACGCTTGGGTCAGAGCAAGCTGGCGCCTATTCGGAGCAAGAGGTTCGATATTTGCAGCTCGTGGCGGATCATGTTGCTTTGGCGGTGGACAGTGTTCTGCGAGATGAAGAGCAACGACGCAGCGAGGAAAACCTGCGCAAACAAAAGGCGCACTTCGAGAAGCTGTTCGCACTGGCGCCCGAGGCGATTGTCCTGCGTGACATCGAAAATCGAGTTCTCAGAGTCAACGAGGAATTCACCAAGCTCTTTGGTTATACGGTCGATGAAGCGCTTGGCCAGAACATCAGCTCCCTCATTGTGCCCGATGATCGCAAGCAAGAATGTGAGAAATTGCGGGAAGCATTGAAGAGAGACGAAAAAGTGAATGTCGAGACGATTCGGCGACGGAAGGATGGAAAACTCCTTAGCGTATCGCTGGTAGCCGCTCCGGTATCAGTGGAGGGCGGCGAGAGGGAGATTTACGGGATTTACCGGGACATCACCGGGCGCAAGCAGGCCGAAGAGAGACTCCGGCGGAGTGAAGCGTATCTGGCCGAAGGCCAGCGCTTAAGTCATACCGGAAGTTGGGCGCGCTCTGTTTCGACGGGCGAGTTGTATTGGAGCCGAGAGAGCTTTCTAATCTTTGGCTTGGATCCTGCAGGACCCAGCCTAACGTTGGAAACTCTTCTACACCGAGTTCACCCTGAAGATCGAGACCTGGTTCGAGATGCGCTCGAAAACTCAAAGACCCGAAGGAGCGATTTTGAGATCGACTATCGGATCATTATGGACGAGGGAATGGTGCGTCACATTCAGGCTGTCGGGCATCCCGTCATCAATGCGTCCGGCGAGCTGACTGAGTTCGTCGGTACCCACATGGACGTCACCGAGCAGGTCGAATCACAGGCGGCTCTAAAGAGGGCGATGGAGGAAATCAAGCAACTCAGGGATCAGCTTTACCAGGAGAATATTGCGCTGCGGGAAGAGATAGACGAAACCTCGATGTTTGAGGAAATCGTCGGTAAGAGTGATGCGTTGCGGCGGGTGCTGGCGCAGGCGGAGACGGTGGCAGCGAGCGACTCGACGGTGCTGATCTACGGTGAGACAGGAACAGGAAAGGAGTTGATTGCACGAGCGATTCACGATTTGAGCGAACGTGCTGCGCGGGCCTTCGTCAAGCTCAATTGCGCCGCGATTCCAACTGGACTGCTGGAGAGCGAGCTATTCGGGCACGAAAAAGGAGCTTTTACCGGCGCCGTCGCGCAACGCATCGGCCGCTTCGAACTCGCGAATCAAGGGACGGTGTTCCTCGACGAAATTGGCGAGATCCCACTGGACCTCCAACCGAAGCTGCTGCGGGTCCTGCAGGAGAGAGAATTCGAGCGTTTGGGAAGCTCGCGAACCTTGAAAACCGATGCACGTCTGATCGCGGCAACCAACAGTGACCTGAGCGCAATGGTCGAAAGCGGAAAATTCCGCTCCGACTTGTACTACCGGCTGGATGTATTTCCGATCCACCTTCCCCCTCTGCGCGATCGGAAAGAGGACATTCCTCTACTGGTGCGACACTTTGTGCAGCATTTTACCCGGCGCATGAAGAAAAACGTTGATTCGATTCCGGCGGCGACCATGACCGCGTTGTGCGAATACCACTGGCCGGGAAATATTCGCGAACTACAGAATGTGATCGAACGCGCCGTGATCGTATCCACGGGGTCCGTGCTGAACGTATCTACTGCAGATCTCAAGCCCCGTAACCATCCGCCCCGCGGTCATGAAAAAAACAGCGAACTGCAGATTGCCGACCCTCGGAATGCCCGAAGAGCGGTTGATGAAAGCGAACGCCAGCAGATTCTGGGTATTCTCGAGGCAACGCATTGGACTGTGGCGGGACCCAACGGCGCCGCGTCCCGACTCGGCCTGAAGCGTTCCACGCTGCAATACCGGATGCGGAAGCTCGGCATTCCCAGCCGACGCGAGAGCTTCTAAGAGTCGAAGTCTACGTTTTGTCCTGCTCCGGAAGCCGCTGCTGCTGAGCGACTCGATCTGGCAGCCATTGCCGTTCGCGTGAATTTCCATCCCTACACTTGTCATTTGCTAACCATATACAGTCCTACGCGTAAGCCCAGATGCCTGATTCCAGATGCCCAAAAATGCCAAGTTGCCCGGCAGCCAATTCTGGCATTGTTTGGCAGCGCCCCGATGTAGTCCGCTCTTGCCAGCGACGGAACTCCCTTGTCCTCAAATCGCTGTGGCCGATTGCTAACGTGAACAAAGTTTGGCATCGAGCGAGCATACAGCAGAACGGGCAGACTCAAGTCTCATGAAACTCGAGGCCAAGAACACCATGCTCCGGATCGCGATCCGCAGCACGCCGGACCAAGACACTTGGATCCTGGAAGGACGGCTCGCCGGACAGATGGTCGACGAACTTACTTCATCCTGGAGGCAACGACACGACGAGCGCCGTGGCCGAAAGTCGGTGGTCAATCTGGTCGATGTGACCTCCGTCGATGAGCGAGGAGAACGAGCGCTGATGGCAATGATGATGGACGGCGCCGAGTTCATCGTGCGCGGGGTTTACACGAAGACTCTGTTACAGAGCCTCAGTGAAGGCTGCAAACGGAAGGAAGACTAAGCTATGTGGATCGTTCGGATTGCTCTCGATCGCCCGTATACCTTCGTTGTTCTGGCGCTGTTGATTCTGATCTTGAGTCCGGTAGTGATCCTGCGCACGCCGGTCGACATCTTTCCGAACATCAACATCCCGGTCATTGCCGTGGCCTGGCAGTACGCAGGCTTGAATCCGGAAGAACTGGAAGGGCGACTGACCAGCGTTTATGAGCGGATCCTGACCACAACGGTCGACAATGTCGAGCACATTGAATCGACCACCGTGAACGGTCAAGCAGTGGTTAAGATCTTTCTGCAGCCCGGCACCAGCTTGGATACCGCCAATGCTCAAGTTACCGCGGTCTCCCAGACGATCCTTCGGCAGTTGCCTCCAGGTGCTTTGCCTCCGCTGATCATCAATTACAGCGCTTCCAGCGTGCCGATTTTGCAGCTTGGACTGAGCGGCAAAGGCCTCTCCGAACAGCAATTGAACGACATGGGCCAAAACTTCATCAGGCCGCAACTCGTCCCGGTTCCAGGAGCGGTTGTTCCTTACCCGTATGGGGGCAAGCAGCGCCAAGTGATGATCGACTTGAATACTGACTTGCTTGAGGCAAAAGGACTTTCCCCGCAGGATGTGCTGAACGCGCTGACCAACCAAAATCTCGTGCTGCCCGGGGGCACAGCCAAAATTGATGAGTTCGAGTATGACATCCGTGTGAATGCTAGCCCCAGAACGGTGGCGGAACTCAATACGTTGCCCATCAAACAGGTCGGAAACTCCACTGTTTATTTGCAGGATGTGGCCAATGTTCGCGACGGTTTTGCCCCCCAGACCAACATCGTGCGGCAGGACGGACATCGAGGAGTTCTGCTGAGCATTCTGAAGGCAGGTACGGCGTCGACGATCAGCGTAGTACAAGGATCTCGCGATCTGTTGCCTCGTATTGCCCAGACCCTTCCGCCTGAGCTCAAGATTCAGCCGCTGGCCGATCAGTCGATTTTTGTAAAGGCCGCGATCAGCGGAGTGATCCGCGAGGCTTTGATTGCTGCCTGTCTAACCGCGCTGATGATCCTGCTTTTTCTCGGCAGCTGGCGCAGCACTTTGATCATCGCCGTTTCCATTCCCCTGTCGATCCTGACGTCGGTAATCATTCTGAGCGCTCTTGGGCAGACGATCAACATCATGACCCTCGGGGGATTCGCCCTTGCCGTCGGCATTCTGGTGGACGACGCCACGGTGGAGATTGAGAACATCGAGCGCAACCTCGCCCAAGGCAAGGAGATCAAGCGCGCCATTCTCGATGGCGCGTCCCAGATCGCGGTCCCCGCCTTTGTTTCGACGCTCTGCATCTGCATTGTGTTCTTGCCCATGTTTTTTCTCGCAGGTGTCTCGAAATTTCTTTTTGTGCCGCTTGCTGAAGCCGTCGTCTTCGCCATGCTGGCCTCGTATTTTTTCTCCCGAACCATCGTTCCGACCATGGCCTTGTATCTGCTGAAGTCTGGCGAGCACCAGGTTGGGCACCAGAATGTCTTTTCACGATTCCAGGCCGGTTTCGAGAGGGGCTTCCAGCGACTGCGGCTGTCTTACCAGCTCTTGCTCACCACCGCAGTGCATCGCCGGGCCGTTTTCATCCCAGCCTTCTTGCTCGTCTGCCTCTCGGTTTTTCTGCTCGTGCCCTGGCTTGGCCAGAACTTCTTCCCAGGCAGCGATAACGGCCAGTTCATTTTGCATATTCGAGCCAAAAGCGGAACCCGCATTGAGGAAACGGCTCGTGTCTGTGACCTGATCGAGGCCTATATTCGGCAGCAGATTCCTTCGCGGGAAGTCGACAATATCCTCGACAACATCGGGCTGCCTTATAGCTCGATCAATTACATGCACAGCACTTCCGGCCTTATAGGCACCGCAGACGCGGACATCATGGTATCGCTCAAGGAGAAGCACCGCCCTACCCCCGATTATGTTCGCGACCTCCGCAAGACGCTGCCGCGAAATTTTCCGGGAGTTACGTTTTACTTCTTGCCTGCCGACATGGTCACACAGGTGTTGAATTTTGGCCTGCCGGCGCCGATAGACATTCAGATCGACGGGGCAGACATCGACGGCAATCGCCAAGTGGCGGAGCGGATGCTGGCAGACCTGCGGCGCGTTCCCGGCCTCACCGATCTACGCATACAACAGCAGTTTGACTATCCGACCTACGACATTAACGTCGATCGCACGAAAGCCGGGCAGGGCGGGCTGAACGAGCGGAGTGTGGTCACCAGCGTTCTGAATTCCTTGAGCGGAAGTTTTCAGATAACCCCCATGTTCTTCCTCAACTGGAAGAATGGTGTGAACTACAACCTCGTTGCTCAAACGCCGCAATACAGAGTCCGATCGCTCCAGGATCTGGCGAACACGCCCATTACCTCGACCGACACATCCCGCCCGGGAATTCTGGCGGATGTGGCTTCCGTCACGCGCTCCACCGAAATGGAGGCGATCAGCCACTACAACATTCGCCGCATTGTCGAAATTTACGGTGCTGTTCAGGACCGCGACTTGGGATCGGCCGCACGGGACATCGACCGCATAGTGGAAGCGAATCGCAAATCCTTGCCGCGTGGAAGTTTTGTCACGGTTCGTGGTCAGATCCAGACCATGCGGAGCTCATACGTGGGTCTTTTGGCCGGCTTGGGATTCTCGATTGTGCTGGTCTACCTGTTGATCGTGGTGAATTTTCAGTCGTGGCTGGATCCCTTCATTATTATTACGGCGCTTCCGGCTGCCTTGGCCGGCATTGTTCTGTTTCTATTCATCACCCACACGACCCTGAGCGTCCCGGCACTGATGGGGGCGATCATGTGCATGGGAGTTGCGACTGCCAACAGCATCCTTGTGGTCTCTTTCGCGAAGGACCAGCTCCTTCATCACGGAGATCCGATAGAAGCCGCGATTGAGGCGGGATACACACGGTTTCGGCCGGTCATCATGACCGCCCTGGCAATGATCATCGGCATGATCCCGATGGCGCTGGGTCTGGGCGACGGAGGCGAACAGAACGCCCCTCTCGGCCGCGCCGTAATCGGCGGCCTGCTGTGTGCCACCGTTGCTACGTTGGTATTTGTTCCTTCGGTTTTCAGCCTCCTGCACCGAAGGCACGCGGAAAGCGATCCTAGCGTTTCAACCGAAGAGGAAGGACAGCCAATTCATGCTTAATAAGACCGGCAGCCAATCGGAGCAGACGAATTCAATGACAGTTGGGGAGACGAAAATCACGGAGGTAAGAGTGGCTGATCCGACTGATGAGAAGGTTTCGCAGAAGAACTTTTCGCGA
Source organism: Candidatus Acidiferrales bacterium (assembly GCA_035603655.1). Lineage (GTDB taxonomy): Bacteria > Acidobacteriota > Terriglobia > Terriglobales > Acidobacteriaceae > Sulfotelmatobacter. Next base: position 9,892 of record DATNKA010000937.1, read on the forward strand.
CGTGTCATTTTATTTCTCGCTGCGGCGGTGTTGGCGCTCGTCGTGGTAGTAGTTTTCGGTGTCCATTCCCGCACACTGGCCGCTTCACGCCTTGTGGAGGCAACCGACCAAGCGGCGATTCCCACTGTCAATCTGGTGCATCCTCAAGCTGCGACTCGCGCCCAGGACCTGGTATTGCCTGGCAACACCCAGGCCTTTATCGACTCCCCAATCTTTGCGAGAACCAATGGGTATCTCAAAGTCTGGTATGTCGATATCGGAGCCCGCGTCCGAAAAGGTGAATTGCTGGCGGAGATTGAGACACCCGAACTCGACCAGCAGCTGCGGCAGGCGAAGGCTGAGCTAGCCACCGCCGAAGCCAATGTAAACCTGTCGCAAATCACCGCCGAGCGCGATGAGAATTTATTGAAGACCCATTCGGTCTCAACCCAGGAGCGCGACAATGCGGTGAACGCAAACGTAGCCAACAGGGCAATGGTCGATTCGAACCAGGCCAACGTGGCACGGCTTGAACAATTGCAATCCTTCGAAAAGGTCTATGCGCCTTTCGACGGCATCATCACGGCCCGGAGTACTGATGTGGGCGCCCTGATCGATGCAGGCGCCAATGCGCCGAAAGAGTTGTTCCACATTGCAGACATCAGCAAATTGCGCATTTACGTCGCAGTTCCGGAGGTTTACTCGCGTTCTGCCATCTCAGGAGCGCCCGCGGCACTGACGCTCGACGAATATCCGGGAGAACTATTCCATGGGATCCTGGTCAGAAACGCGAATGCGATCGACGCAGCGTCCCGCACTCTGCTCGTTGAAGTCGATGCGGACAACAGAGCTGGCCGCCTGATGCCAGGTGCATACGTGCAAATTCATCTCAAGCTGCCGGCGGACTCTGGCTCGGTGACGGTTCCGGCAAACGCTCTGATTTTTCGCAAAGAGGGCCTGCAGGTCGCCGTTGTGCGCAACCTGAGGGCGGAGCTGGTACCGGTCACGCCAGGCCGCGATTATGGCGACAGTATGGAGATACTTGCCGGACTGCGGCCGCAGGATGATGTCATTCTCAGCCCATCTGATTCGCTGATCACTGGCACCCCAGTTCAGGTGGGTAACCCCCGGTCGGGAGGCGCAGGAGAATGAGGCAGGGCGCGTGCACTGTTATCGCAACAATGTTAATGATGCTGTTGGCGGGCTGCATGGTAGGTCCTAAGTACACGCGGCCCAGCGTACCAACAGGGCCCGTGGATGCGTTCAAAGAAACGGATGGATGGAAAACAGCCCAGCCGAGTGACCAGTCCCAGCGCGGGGCCTGGTGGGAAGTCTTCGGGGACGCCCAGCTGAACGCACTCGAAGCTCAGCTCACCATCTCCAACCAGGACCTCAAGGTCGCGCAGGCTCGCTTTCAGGAAGCGCGGGCGATGATTCGCTTCAACCGAGCTCAACAATTTCCGACCATCTCGACCGCGCCGGGTATCGCTGCCATACGCGACTCGGCCAACCGACCGTACTTCACGACCACGAGTAGCACGGGAGACTTTGTCCTTCCATTCGACCTTTCCTACGAACTCGATGTCTGGGGAAGAGTGCGGCGGACAGTTGCCGCTTCCCGTGAAGAGGCGCAAGCGACGGCTGCCGATCTGGAAACGGTCAGTCTTAGCCTTCACGCCGAACTGGCATTCGACTACTTCGAACTGCGCAGCGCTGACGCCCAGAAGCAGCTCCTGGACGACACGGTGAAGGCCTTCCAAGGTGCCCTGCAGCTCACCACGAATCGATTTGAAGGCGGCGCTGCTCCAAAATCGGATGTTGCGCAAGCCCGAACACAGCTGCAGACCACCATGGTCCAGGACACCGATGTTTCCGTCGAACGAGCGCAGTTCGAACATGCCATTGCCATCCTTATGGGAAAGCCTCCGGCGGCCTTCACTCTCGCACCATCGCCACTCCACGTCGAACCTCCCAGCATTTCGGCCGGCCTCCCCTCACAACTTCTTGAGCGGAGGCCGGACATCGCCGCTGCGGAGCGTCGAGTTGCAGAATCGAACGAACAAATCGGAATTGCGCGTGCCGCATTCTTTCCGACGATCGCGTTGAGCGCATCAGCCGGGTTCGAGGGAGATTCCATCACGAACTGGTTCAATTGGCCGAGCCGCTTTTGGGCGGTAGGACCTTCCGCGGTCGAGACGCTATTTGACGCCGGGCGGCGTCGCGCGACCTCACAGGCGGCGTTGGCCAACTACGACGCAACCGTGGCCGGCTATCGCGAGACCACGCTCACAGCGCTTCAGCAGGTCGAAGACAATCTCGCGGCGCTTCGTATCCTCGAGCAGGAAGCCCAGCAACAAAAAGACGCAACCGCTTCCGCGCAGGAGTCGTTACAAGTCTTTACCGATCGCTACATCGGCGGAGCCGATCCTTACCTGCAGGTGCTCACCGCGCAGACGATTGCCCTGCAGAATGAAAGAAACGACGTCGACATTCTGAGACGCCGCATGGATGCTAGCGTTCTATTGATCAAGGCGCTCGGAGGAGGATGGGACGTATCGCAATTGCCGAAGGTAGCCCAACTTCGCTGAAGCGAGTGTGGGCGCCGGGATGACTTGATTCAAGAGATCTATGACCCGATAGTTTTAGACCCCACATAGAGCGGTGTTATTGGCGGCGATTCGGGCTGGCGCGCTCACCGTGGTCGACGCCGACGAGATCAAAGCCAGACTCGAACAAAGGCGCTTCAAAACGAAGTTTGACTCATTTGCTTCACTGATCTAGCGCGCTCGCAGTAGCCATCAACAGATAGTGCCGCTCCTCAGCGTTGCTTTTCTCTCGTGGCTCTAATCCTGCACTGTGTAAATC
>DATNKA010000938.1:0-4678 GCA_035603655.1 Candidatus Acidiferrales bacterium
AAAACACCCGGTACTCTGAATCTTTCGCGAACGCGCCCTCCACGGATTTAAATTCATCTCCGACAATAGAATCTAAACCATCTGCTAATCCCATAAGCAATCCCGAGCGTAACGGGTTAACCGCGCGAAACACGCCCCCACTCGCGAGTCCCGAGCCCGCATATTCACCCAAGGCCGTCGGCCCGATGAGTGCCGCGCAACCGTCCACTACGACGCAGGCCGCAGACCATCCCCTTCTTCTCCAGTTTAAAGCTGGTGTTCAACTGTGGATTCGAGTGAACTCGATCAGGCGTCAGCCCGATGGAAGCTTTAGTTTCCGGGGAGCCCTATTGCAGCCAATCGCCCCTACAGATTCCGTTTCACTTGATCAAGGCACGGAACTGGTCGGGTGGGGCACAGTGAACGGTGGACACGTTGTAGTTTCAGTGACAGAATTCACCGTCCGGGGAGAAAACTACGGATTGCGGTCTGCTGGCAGTGCAAACAAGAAACCCGGAAGCGGACCTGCGGTCGAACTTAATCCCGGCAAGTTGCTAGAGGTGTGGTTCGCATCTGCGTCGGTTTATGAAAAGAAGACCCCATGACAGCATACTGCCACGCTTGGATCAGAGTGGCTTTCGATCCCCACCTCTTGCCAGCATCCAAGGCCCAATCGGTATGGTAAACAACATTAGGTTGTAGCATTCTGTTTTCCAATTGTGACATCGAATGTGGAGCACAAATAAGCGAATAGACGATCCTGAATCTCGGCGAGTTCCACGGATGCGAAGCATTTTTCTTCGTGGTTTGCCACGTGTCAGTTCGAACACCTTCGAGGAAGCGGTTACAGTTACCAAGTGTATAATTCCGCCGACATGAAGCTGAGCGACCATTTCTGCCCGATCTGTGCGGTCTTCATCCTGATTCTCCTATTTGCAGCATGTTTTCAGACCGAGGCACAGGTTCCACAACCGAATGGTGGCGGAGTGAGAACGGGAGTCTTGCCTCGAACTTGGCAGATCAGCGGCCCACAGTGCGCGGCTAATCCTGAGTTCCAAATTCACGAATTCAATCAAGACTTTTATATTTTTCGTGAGTCGGGCTGCTCGAATTACGAAAAACCTTTCCTATACCTGCTCTTCGGAAAGGAGAAGGCTCTCTTGCTCGACACGGGTGCAGGTAAGACCGATGTTGCTCGGGCTGTGAAGGGCCAAATTGATCAGTGGTTGAGCCGGAACCACCGTGAGGGCATTCCGCTGATCGTAGCCCACACGCATGCCCATCGTGATCACATTTCTGGCGACCAAGAACTGAAAGCTCTCCCCAACACTACTGTTGTGGAGCCGAATCTAAGCGCCGTTCAAGTCTTCTTTGGTTTCCGGAACTGGCCTACAGAGATAGCAACCTACGATCTTGGCGAGCGGGTTCTGGATGTTGTTCCAATTCCCGGTCATGAGTCCACATCAATTGCAGTCTACGACCGTCAAACGGCCGTTCTGTTCACAGGGGACAGCCTGTATCCGGGACGACTCTATGTGGAAGACGGGCCCGCGTTTGCCCTCAGCATTCAACGACTCGTTGATTTCACCCACGGAAAGACTGTCACCCACGTTCTTGGTAACCACATTGAACAGACGCGAACGGCGTATTTAGATTATCCGATTCGCACGGTCTATCAGCCTGACGAGCACCAACTGGAACTTGGCCGCGCCCATCTCTTAGAATTGAACGCGGCATTGCGGGAAATGAATGGCAAGATTGTCCGCATGGCATTCCGCGATTTCACGATCTGGCCGGAGAATTGAAAGCGAGAGGTGGCAACACCACCCTGACAGCCCCATGACGGAAAGAAAGAATTCTGAATCTGAGCGTGTTCCAGGGGTGCGAAGCATTCTTCGTCGTCGTTAGCCAGGTGGTTGATCCGAGTGCTCACCGGACAGCACCGATTAGCCGAGCTACCCTTGGCCCCAACCGAGCCGACGCCGCACGACTGGTGCGGAACTTTACCCGGCGAACCAGCCTCAGGCGAAAATTCGGCGCTTGAAAACAAACTAGTTACGCCTCGTCAGGCAGACCCCTTTTGAACCACTTTAGGAAAAGAGGGGATTTAGGCGTCAGGAATCCTCCGGGTTCACTGTCGTGCAATTGCGGCTCGACCGGAGCGCAAGACGTACTTTTGAATCTTGCCCGTTGCCGTTTTGGGCAGTTCGGTCAACATCGTGAAGGCTGCTGGCACCTTGAAATGCGCCATGCTCTTTCTGGCAAACTCCCTCAGTTGCTCTTCTGTTACGCTCGCCCCATCTTTGAGGACGATAAAGGCATGAGGCGCTTCACCCCACTTTTCGTGAGGCATCCCTACAACAGCGACTTCCTGCACAGCAGGATGGGTCAGCAGGATGCTTTCCACTTCCACGGAGGAGATATTCTCGCCACCGCTGATGATCACGTCTTTTAAGCGGTCACGGATTTCCACATAGCCGTCACAATGAATCACGGCAGCATCCCCTGTGTGCATCCACCCGCCACGCAGAGCATGCGCCGTCGCTTCCGGATCGCGGAAGTAACCGCTCATGACCACGTTGCCGCGGGCAACGATCTCGCCCATGGTTTCGCCGTCGTGCGGCACTTCGCAGCCATTGGTGTCTACTACTCGCAACTCCCCCGACGTAATCAATTCGACTCCCTGACGCGCTTTGATAGCGGCACGCTGCTGAGGCGGAAGCATATTATGCTGCGGGCGCGGTTCGCAGATCGAGATGAAGGGAGAGGTCTCTGTCATGCCGTAGATGTGGGTAATTTCCCAGCCCAATTCTCCTTCGATGCTCTCAATGGTAGCCGGAGCGGGCGGTGCTCCCGCCGTGAGGACGCGAACGCCAGGGCGAGCATTACGGCGCATTTCTTCGGGTGCGTTAGCCAGACAGATGAGCACGGTGGGGGCGGCACAGAGGACGGAGACGCACTCCTCTTGTATCAGTCCGAATGCTATCTGGGGATCGACTTTGCGCAAGCAAATGTGTGCAGCGCCAACTGCTGTGACCGTCCACACAAACGTCCATCCGTTCGCGTGAAACATTGGCAGGGTCCAGAGATACCTGTCAGCACAAGTCATGGGGAAATGGAGCAACGTGCCAACAACGTTCATGTAGGCGTTGCGATGGGTGATCATGACACCCTTGGGTCGGGAAGTCGTGCCGCTCGTGTAGTTGATCGTCAATAACTCGTTCTCGCCGATTTCCGGCCTTTTGAAGGCGGGTGGTGCCGAGGCGATTACCTGTTCGTAATCGAGCCAGCCTGCGCGAGTTCCGTCGAACGCAACGAAGTGCTCGACGCCGGGGATTTGAGCGCGAATGGAATCGAGGACATCTATGTAATCGGAGTGGACACAGACCACGCGTGAGCCGCTGTGTTGAATCAAGTAGACGAAATCTTGCGGGGCAAGCCGATAGTTGATGGGAACAAGCACCGCGCCCAACTGGGGGACAGCGTAAAAAGATTCGAGTTGCGCGTGGGTATTAGGTGAAATGCAGGCGATACAGTCGCCCTGTCGAATACCCAACGATTGAAGTACAGCCGACCAGCGGTCACAGCGGTCGAAGAATGCCTCGTAGGTAAAACTCTGGCTACCGTCGACAACTGCCTCACGGTCGCCATATAGTCGGCGTGCTCGTCGTGCGAAATCCAACGGGCTGAGGGGCATCTCCATACCGTTGGTCTGCCATCTGCCATATTAGCCCAAGGCTTTCCCGCCTGATAGAGGTCTTTTGCCAACCAAAATCCACGTGCGAGAGACGCCAGTTCAGATGGATGCGGACGGCGGTTCGCAAGGAAGTCACGTCGTTCGGAACATTCCTGAGTACTCTCTGCCATGAATTCTGCCATCATTTCGATTTCAAAAAGTTCGGCTTGGCGGACTCGTGCCACACGCGGGGTTTCTAAGAGAGGGCAGGTGTGCCCTATCACCCGTCGATGGGAACTCCGCTGAAGAAGCTATTATGGGTTCCTGTGGTAAGTCCGATGCCCTTGCCGCTACACATCCTTCAGTTGCTCCTCGGTCATCCCAAAATAGTGTCCCAGTTCATGTATGAGAGTCTGGCGAATTTGATGACGCACTTCGGCCTCGCTTGAGCAGACCGCCTCAATATTCTTCTGATAAAGCACGATGTGGTCCGGTCCCGTGGGGAGGTTGAAGACGCTCCTCTTCGTCGCAGGCACGCCGTGAAAGATGCCTAGAAGCAGTCGCCTGCGCTGCCCCAGCTTGGGTGGTCGCTGGTTTGCCGGAAAATCTTCAACCAGGATCGCGACGTTGTGGATGCGGATTCGGAACTCTTCCGGCAGCGAATCCAAAGTCTCTTCGGCAACTTTGACGAAATCTTCGCGCTTCATCCTTCACCACTGACACAAATGGCACACCTGCATGGAGTAGCCTCCGCCATCCTCTTCCTCATCGTCACCTTCATCGTCCGTGACGTTTCCTTCATCTTCCTCATCGTCCTCTTCCTCTTCCTCGTCTGGCTCTTGCCGGAGAAGGATATCGCTTCGCGCCGAGCGATCCGAACAGCCTGCGTCGAGGCGTTGTGGGCGTATTCTGCTGATGTCCACATGGTACTCAGTGCCCGCCGGCAAGAGCAGCGCGTGTTCGTTGCGGGCGCCGGCGCATGGACTGGCAATGCACGAATCGCTGAGGAAAGACCAATCTCGT